>RFGE01000303.1 GCA_003696105.1 Deltaproteobacteria bacterium
CCCGCGACGCCGCCCTCGACGCCGCCCTCGACGCCGAACTCATCGCCTTCGTCATCCGTGTCGCTGTCGTCGGCGATCTCCTCCGGCTTGATCTCCTCGGGCTTCTCCTCCGGCTGGACGGTATCCGTCACCTTGCGCCGCGTCTGCACCTTCTCCTTGAGCGACTGCGTCTTGCGCTTGCCCTTCGGCGGCGGCGGCGGCGGCGGCGGCCCGAGCGTGAGCAACGCGCGCGCCTCCGGCGGCGTGAGCTTCTCGATCGTCCAGAACGACTTGACGATGAGCGCGCCCGCCGCGATCGCGTGAACCGCCACCGACGCGAGGATGATCGCGGTGACCCACGCGGGCCGGCGCGCTTTCTTGGCTGCGACGTAATGTTCGAACATGCGCCCCCCTACTGGCT
Organism: Deltaproteobacteria bacterium; assembly: GCA_003696105.1. NCBI lineage: Bacteria > Pseudomonadati > Myxococcota > Myxococcia > Deltaproteobacteria bacterium. The sequence goes on from RFGE01000303.1 coordinate 401, forward strand.
GGCCCCGGCGCCGGCGGGCGCGCCGCCGCCCGTCTTGCCACTGCCGTCGGCGGCGGCCTGCGCCTGCTTTTGCTTCGCGGTAAACAGGTCGCGCCACTTGAGGCGGTTGATCAGCGCCGAACTCTCCTCGACCGCGCGCGCCCACGCGACGTCGGTCGCCAGGCCGCGGTGCGTGTACAGCGCGGCCTGCATCGAGTAGAGCATCTCGTTTTGCGGCTGCATGCGCGACGCCTCCTGGAATGCGCCGAGGCCGATGTCGGCCATCGCGAGGCGCGCGGGGCCAAACGCCTCCTTGTCGCTGAGCAGCCGGCGGAACTGCAGGTTGCCGATGTCGCTGAGCGCCGCAACCCGGTCCTCATCGGTGCGCGCCGCCTCGTAGCGAGCGCGGTGCCATTTGAGCGCGTCGTCGAACCGCAGCGCCTTTTCGCTCACGAGCGCGAGTTCTTGCATGGCCGCCGTGTCGCCGGGCGACGCGTCCAGGCGCTTCTTCCAGAACGCGATGGCGCCGTCGAAGTCGCCGGAGTCGACGTACAGACGGACGAGCGCCGAGATGATCTTGTCGTCGTTCGGCTCGCTCTGCAGGTAGGTCACGAAGTGCTGAATGGCCTTCTTCGCGTGCTCGTCGCGGCTCGGCCCCGGCTCGGCCTGCTCGAAGATCTTGAGGTGCGCCAGCCCGCAGTTGTGGTGGGCGATCGCCAGGTGCGGCGCCAGCTCGATCGCGCGCTCGAACTGCTCGATCGCCAGCTCGTACTTGCCGTCCGCGTACAGTTTGTTGCCCTGCTGGACGGAGCGGCGGGCGCTGAGTTCGGCGCAGCCCGCGGCGGCAACCGCCGCCACGGCGACGAGCGCGACGAGCGCGGTTCCCGCCGCCCGGCGAACCCGCGCGCCGATCGGCGGACACAGCGCATCCACGCGGTTCAAGACGACCTCCGTGCCATGGAGCGCCGGACTATAGACGAATCGCCGGACATCAACAACCAACTGCAACGCACGCCGGTCGGCGTGCGATCTGCCAATCCTTTCCGGCACATCCATCGGGCCATGGCGGACGGCGCGAGCGGCCGCCCCGCAAGGGTGGATCGAAATCGCCCGCGCCGCCAGCGGTCGGCGCAGGCCGTGCACCCGGCTGTCGCGTTCGGTCGCACAGCCGGGGCGTATACCGGCCGCGGCGCCGACGCGCGAGCGCCCGGGGCTCACACCGGCTGACCGGCGCTCGCGGACCCGGCGGGCGTCACGTCACGCCGGCCCCGCGCGTCCCACCGGCATGGGGGCGACGCACCGCATCGCCGCGCCCGCCCGCGGGCGCCGGCGCGCGGTCGCGCTGGCGGTCGCCGCCTCCCTGAGCGTGGTCACGGGGGCCGCCAGCGCGCGCAACCGCACGGAAATCTCGCTCACCATCAGCGGCGGCGTGTCGCTGGGGGCGTACCCGGCCGGCTACCTCTACGTCACGCGGCTGCGGCCGGCGCTGGTGCGCGTGCGCGAGAACCTGCGGATTCCGCGCCAGGAGATGAAGTTCGCCGCGCGCATTCGCGGGCCCGGCCCCGGGCGGCCGCCGGCGGTCGCGAGCGTCGTCGTCGGCGGTCCGGCGTTGCCGCGGGCGGTGCTGCCGCTGGCCGGAGCCGGCGCCGGCCGCCGCGGCGCGGGCCGGGCGTCACGGCACCGCGTACTGGACGGTGAACGTGTGGGCGTCCACGTCGCGCTGGCCGGCGGGGGCGTCGACCGTTGCTCCCTCGACGAGGCGGCGCACGCACGCCTCGTACTCCGAGTCGGACAGGCCCTCGATCTGCAAGTCGAGCGCCTCCACCGTCACGCGGCCGGCGCGTATCGACGCCGTCACGACCGCCTGGACCCGGCCGCGCGCCTTCCGGTCTCGCGCGCGCAGCTGCCGGCCACAGTCCTTGAACAGCTCGCGCAGGCCGCGGCGCACGCGCACCGACGTGTCTTGCGAGACGGCGCGCGCCGGCGGTGGCTCGTCGGCCCCGCGGTGGTCGCGCACCAGCGTGCCGTCGTCGCGCAGGTACTCGGCAACCCCGCCCGGCGCGCCCCCGGCGGCGCCGGCGTCCCCCTCGGCCCGGCGCGGCGCGAGCGTCTTCGCGGCGCGCGGAGGCCCGGCGTCCGACCGCGCGACCACGTCGGTCCGCCCGCTCGCGCGCGCGAGCTGTGCGCGCCGTGCGCCGGCCGCCGGCCGGTTGGCGCTCACCGCGAGCCACCCGAGCGCCGCCGCGACGACCGCCGCGAGACCCGCGAGCACCGCGCGCCGGCCGCGGGTCACGGTGCGACCTCCACGTCGCCGGCGACCACGCGGCGCGGGCCGGCGGGCGTGTCCACGATCAGGGCGCCGTCGGCGTCGAGCCCGCGCGCCACGCCGGCGACACCGTCGGCGACGACGGGCCGACCGATCGCCGGGCAGCGAGTACACCACGCCTCGGCGATCGCCGCGACGCCGCCGGAAAACAGCCGGTCGAGCCACCGTTCCAGGTGCGCCAACAACGCGTCGCGAAATGCCGGCAGGTCGACCGGCGTCCCGCCCAGCGCCAGCCGCAGGGAGGTCGGCGGCGTCCGCAAACCGCCCGGGAACGCCGTGCCGTTGACGTTGACGCCGATCCCGAGCACGACGTGGTCGATGCGTTCACCGCGACAGCTGGCCTCGGCCAGCACACCCGCGATCTTGTGTCCGTCCACCAGCACGTCGTTGGGCCACTTGACTGACGCCGGCACGCCGGCCGCATTCACCGCGTCACACACGCCGACGCCCGCGGCAAGTGCGATCGGCGGCACGTCGCGCGGCGCCAGCGGTGGACGCAACACGACGGAAAGATAGAGGTTGTCACCGGGCGGCGAGTACCACGAGCGCCCGGCGCGGCCGCGCCCCGCCGTCTGCTCGCGCGCGGTGACGACCGCACCGTGCGGCGCGCCGGCCCGCGCGAGCCGGTCGGCCTCGTCGTTGGTGGAGGCGCAGCGGTCGAGTTCGTGGCGGACCGCACCGAGCCAGCGCGCCACGGTCATCCCTCGCCCGCGGCCAAGAAGTCGAGCGCGATGTCGACCGCCCGCGCCGAGTGAGTGAGCGCGCCAGCCGACAGGAGGTCGACGCCGCGCCGCGCGTAGTCGGCCACCGTGTCGAGGGAGATGCCGCCGGACGCCTCGACCAGGACACCGCGCGCGTGCGCCCGCGCCGCCGCACGCTCGACCTGTTCCGGCGACATGTTGTCGAGCAGCACGACGTCGGCGCCGGCGTCCAGCGCCGCGTCCAGTTCGTCGAAGTCGCCAACCTCGACCTCGACGCGCAGCGAGTGCGGCGCGGCGCGCCGGGCGCGCGCGACCGCCTCGGCCACGGACCCGCACGCGGCGATGTGGTTGTCCTTGATCAGCACGCCCGACCCGAGGTCGAAGCGATGGTTGTAGCATCCACCGGCGCGGACGGCCGCCTTCTCGAGCGCCCGCCAACCCGGCGTCGTTTTCCGGGTGTCGACCACGCGCGCCCCGGTGCCGGCGACCGCCCGGGCGAACGCCCGCGACAGCGTCGCGATGCCCGACAGGCGCTGCAGGAAGTTCAGCGCGGTCCGCTCCGCCATGAGTACGTCCGCCGCCGGGCCGGATACGCGCGCCACCACCGCGCCGGCCGCCACCTCCGCGCCGTCGGCTATCGCCGGGGCGACCTCGATCGCGGGCGACACCGCCGTGAACACGGCGGCCGCCACGTCGAGCCCGAACACGACCAGCGGTTCGCGCGCCACCACGGCGGCGCGTGCGACGCCGTCGCCGGGCCCGACGACGGCGTCGGTCGTCACGTCACCGCGCCCGAGATCCTCGTCGAGCGCCAGCTCGATCAGACGCTGTACGGCCGGCAACCGGGCCAGTTGCATGGGGTCCGCTTACCACGACCGGCGCGGGTGCGTCACCCGCGCAGCGCCGCGACGATGTCGTCGTCGTTCGGAAACGAACCGGTCTCGTACTTGTTCCAGATCTCGCGGCCGTCGACGGTGACCGTGAACACGCCGCGGTCCCCTTTGACGAGGTCGACCTCGGCGTCCGGAAACGCGCGCTGGATGGCGGCGGCCAAACTGGCCGCCCGAGGATAGTAGTTTCAGACGACGCAGTATTCGATCGTGACCTTCATGGCGCTCCCTCCGGGGAATCCGCTTTTCCCGTTCCCTCATAGCACAGCGCAGCGCCGGCGGCGTGCGTGTCGGCGCGGTCCACCGGCGGCGCGGCCGGCGCCACGCGCGAGCGCGCGCCGGCGGCCGTTCAGAAGAACACCGCGGTGAGCGCGTCGATGAGCAGGTTGCTCGCGGTGTGCGCGATGACTCCGGCGAGGATCGACCCGGTGGCCGACCGCAGCCAGCCGAACGCCAACCCCGGAAAGAACACCGCGAGGCGGCGCGGATCGAACGCGACCGCGAGGTGGCCGACGGCGAACAGCGCCGACGACACGATGAGCGCCAGGCCGACGCCGCCGCCGAGCACGCGACGGCGCGGCGGCCACCGCCGTTCGCACAGCTCGTGCAAGAACCCGCGGAAGAACAGCTCCTCGGGGATCGCGACGACGACGACCTGGACGAACGCCGCTTCGACCGCGCCCAAGCCCAGCGACGGGATGCGCGCGCCCGACCAGCCGTGCCACGACCGGCAAAACCCGGGCATCGCGAGACTCGCGAGCCAGCCGGGCGCGTCCGGCGCGCATACCGCGTCGTAGAACGCCACGAACCCGAGCGAAAACAGCGGCACGACCACCGCGACGAAGCCGGCGCCGAACGCGATGCCCCGGCCGATCGGATCGAGCGTGAAGCCGAAGTCGGCCATGTCGACGCGGCGCACCGCGGCCACGCGGAACGGGATCGCCAGAAACACCAGCGCCACCAGCGCGCCGAGGTTCGCCGCGACCCACGGGACCGCGCGGGCGACCTGCGCCAGCGCGATCACGGCCGCCATCGCGGCGGCGAACGCGGTCAGCGCCGTGCGCAGCGGAGACACATCACCAGACGAACGCCATCCGGCTCTGGACGGTGAACGAGCTGTCGCCGTTCGGGAACATCAGCTTGAGGGCGTCACCGAATCGCAGGTAACCGGCCTCGAGCGAAAAGTCGAGGTGGTCGCCGCCCCACGACGTCTTGGCCGCCACGTCGACCTCGGTGCCGAGGTAGCTGCTGTCGAGTTCGTCGGCATACGGGAAGATCGCCGTGCCCGTGACCGGCTCGGTGTCCATCCACGCGAAGTTGACCTGGCCGACGAGCTGGAGCCCTGCGATCCCCGGCCGGTAGCGCCCCTTGAGCTGCGCGTAGTTGGCGTTGATCACGCCCCCGTTGGACATCAGCCCCGTGGCCCCCTCCGGGTTCTCCTCCGAATAGAACGGCGGGCCGAACGTGCGCGCGGACGCCTCGCGCAGAATCTCCTCGAACAGGATCAAATCGACGTTGTAGTCGGGGTGCAGCGCGCGCTGCTTGAACGTCTCGTCCTCGAGCCGGTCGTCGCCGCTGGCGTGGCCGACCTCGACGAGCGCGTCCCACACGTCGGTGAGATAGCCGAAGCGGGCCACGCCGCCCGAAATGTCGGCCTTCTTGCGCTGGTTCTTGGCCGGGAACGGAATGCCGCCGAACGCCGTGCCCTTGATCAGGATGCCCTCGCCCTCGGTGTACCAGGGGCCGTAGCGGATCTTCCACCAGATGTCGCCGATCCACACCGTGGCCCCCGTGTCCTTGCAGGCGACGAACTCGCCGTCGTTGGCGCTGCAGTTTTCGTTCGGATCGCCGAGCTTCGGGTCGGACGGAAACGTCGAGCTGTCCTTCTGCGTGCGCACGACGTGATAGGTGCCGACGATGAGCTGGTCGGTGTAGCGCACCCGATCCCAGTCGGTGTTGGCGTACACCGCGAGGAACACGTGCTCGTTGACGTCGTCGCTGCGGCCGCGCGAGATGAACCCCTGCTGGCCGAACGGCCGGAACGTGCGCTGCGCCGGCTCCGCGGGCAGAAACGGCGCCTCCGAGATCTTGTCGAACGCATAGCCGACGATGAAGTTGCTGTCGACGTCCTGGCGGCCGGCGATCGTCTTGCCGATCGTGATCGGCTTGGTCAAAAACAGGATGCGATCCGCGGTCGACCCGAAGTGCGCGTCGCCGAAGTCGTTCTTGAAGAAGTAGTCGGTGTACTTGCGGGGCTCTGACTCGGGAGCCATCGGATCCCAGTTGCCGGTGCCGCCGCCGTTGGCCAGCAGGCCCATCCCCCAGTGCGACGGCATGCGCCCAACGCGCATGACGCCGACCGGCACCTGGAACTCGATCCACGCGCGCGGGATCTTGACCGAGTCCTCGACGGCGCCGCCGAGGAACGGTTGGCTGGACGTCTCGGTCGCGAGCAGCGGCGCCGACGACAGGCCGTTGTTGTCGCCCCACAATACGTCGTCGACCGCGTCGATCTGCATCTTGAGTGAGGCGATCTTCTCGAAGTTGAGCGTCGGCATCAGCCGCAGGCGGCTCACGATATAGGACGTGCGCTTGATCTCCGGCAGCGGGCTGAGCGACTCGCCCGTCACGGGGTGGTTGCCGCCGAACGACAGCCGGCCGCCCGGCGGCACGCGCGCCAGGTTCGTGAGGTACACCGTGCGGGTGCGGAAGTACCCCTCGCTCCCCCAGGTCAGCTCGAACAGGTCGGCCCGCGCTACGCCGACGCCGCCGGTCACCAGCGCCGCGACGATCGCGGCGACGCGAATGAAGTGGCTCATGGATGCCCTCCCCCGAGGATGGATTGCCCCGACGCCTCAGCGCCGTCGCCGGTTGTAACAGGCGCCCCTGACGGATCCGCGGCGCGCGAACC
>RFGE01000304.1 GCA_003696105.1 Deltaproteobacteria bacterium
GGATCGCGTGAAGAAATGAACGCAACTCACAATACGCTCGTGATCAGCGACGTGCATCTCGGCGGCGATCTGAACGTGAACTGCGGCCCGTCGGCGCGCGCGCAGCTCGATCTGCTCGAGCGCGAGCTGATCGACTTTTTGCGTCACTACACGTACACGCGACGGGACGGCCGGCCCTGGCAGCTCGTCATCAACGGCGATCTGATTGATTTCCTTGGGATCTGCCTGCTTCCGGACCCCGACTCGGACGACGACGCCACCCCCGAGGAGCACATCTACGGCCTCGGCCGCCGCCCCAAGGCGGCGCGCGCCAAGGTCGACGCGGTGATCGAACGCCACGCCGACGTGTTCGTAGCGCTCGCCCGGTTTGCGCGCGCCGGCAACCGCGTCGACCTCGTCGCGGGCAACCACGACGTGGAACTGCAGTGGGACGCGGTCCAGCGGGCGTTCCTCGACGGGGTGCGGCGGGTGTACGAACGCGCGCAGCTCGCGGCGGGAGGCGACCCCGCCAGCGATTTCATCGAGTCGGCGTTCCACTTCCACCCGTGGTTCGTCTACATCCCGGGCGTCGCCTGGATCGAGCACGGCCACCTGTACGATGAAAACTGCTCGTTCCAGTTCGCGCTGGCCCCGGCCGATCCGTTCAGCAAGCAGATCGACCTCAACGTCGACACCGCGGCGCAGCGCTACGTGGTCAACCGCATACCGGCGGCGGAGCACGGCCAGGAGAACTGGTCGTGGCTCGGGTACATGCGCTGGGCGCTCGGGCTCGGGCCGCGGGGGGCGCTCGAGGTGTTCAAGAGCTACTACGCGTTCTCGGCCCGCCTGATCGCCGCGCGGCGCCAGCGCCGCCGCGCGCCCGGCGCGGCGGAGGAGCGGCGCGCCCGCCATCGCGAGCGGCTGCGGGCGCTGTGCGAGGTGTGGAGCCTCGACGAGCGCACGCTCGACGCCGTGCACGAGCTGCGCCGGCGTCCCGTCGTCGAGAACCTCTGGCGCCTGTTGCAGGTGCTGATGATCGACAAGCTCGTCATCGGCGCGCTCGCCCTGCTGGTCGTGATGGTCGCGGTGTGGTCGCTGCCGCTCGCGTGGGGGCTGGCCGGTGCGGGTACCGTCGTCGGGTCCGCCTGGGCGGCCAACCGCATCCTGTCGCGCGGTCGCATCGTCGACCCGACCGCGCCCCTGATGGTGATCCCGGAGCGGATCCTCCGCCACGTGGACGCGCGCTACGTCGTGTTCGGTCACACCCACGAGGCGATGCGCGTTCCGCTCGAGGGCGGCGGCGTGTACTTCAACACCGGCACGTGGTACCCGGACGAGGCGCCGGGGCTGCTGCGCAGCTTCACCCACGTCGTCATCCACTGCGACGACGACGGCCCCCGCGCGCAGCTGTGCCAGTGGCGCGATGGCGCGAGCCGGCCGTTCACGCCCGGCTACAGCGTCCGGACCCGGCCCGCGACCGCGGAGCCCGCGGCGCTGCCGGTGGCCGCACCGGGCCGCGCCGCGGCGTGACGCCGGCGGCCGCGACGGCGCGTCACGACGCGCCGACGGCGAGCCCGTCGCGCTTCTTGGCGCCGCCGCAGGCGATGAGCGCCGCGCACCAGCCGGCCTGCAGCTCGCCTTCGAGGCCGAGGCCGGGGAGCACCTGCGTCGACGCCAGCGTGAGGCGTTTGACGCCGAGCGGATACGGCGCCGCCGCGACGCCGAGCAGCAGCGCCCCGTCGACCCGCCACACGGGCGCCGGCGCGAGCGGCTCGGCGAGGCTCGCGCGCGCCGCGATGCGCTCGGGGTCGGCGATCTCGTTCGGAGAGTGGGCGGCGAGCACGTGGCCGCTCGAAAACGGCATGACGTCCTCGAGTCGCTCGCGCACGCGGACGCGCAGATCGGCGAGCGCGCCGTCGTCCGGTGGCGCGGTCGTCCCAGCGGGACAGGGCCAAAGCGCCTCCACCGTTACCACGGCGCGCGCCTCGTCGTCCGGTTCGGACACGAACACCGCGAGCGCGTTGTCGCCCACCGGCGGGCGGGCGGGATCGGCGACGACCAGGGCGGTGGCCGCCATCCCCTCGGGGATGCCGGCCTCGGCGACGACGAGGTTGAGCGTGTAGCGGTAGGCCGCCGGGCGCAGCGCACCGGCGATCGGCTCGAGGCGCCTGGGCGGCTTCGCCAAAAGCTCGCGGACCCGGGCGACCGGCATCGCGCACACCACGTGCTCGGCGCCGATCTCCTCGCCGTCGCGCAGCCGCACGCCGGTCGCCTTGCCCCACGACACGAGGATCGCTTCGGGCTCGACCGCGCGGCGCTCGCCGCCGTGGCTGTCGAACTTGTCCAGGAAGATGGTGCGCAGCGCCGCGCGACCGCCGGGCAGGTGCGGGACGCCGCGCCGCCACTGGTCCAGTGCGCGGCCGGCGGCGACCGGCGAGCCGGTGGCCGGGTCGAGGCACGTGCCGAATGCGGCGGGCGCCGCGGCCAGTGCTCGCGCGATCGGCGCGGCGGCCGCTGCGGCGTCGACCGCCGCGCCCGCCGCGGCCAGCGGCTCGTCGAACCGCGCCACCTCGCGGCGGTCGAAGAACTTCACCGGCGGAAACGCGATCGACTGGCCGAGCAACGGATCGAGGTGGGCGCTCACGTCCCGCGCGGCCCGGGCGACGGCGAGCGCGGCATCGGCTGCGGCGGGCGCGTCGCGCGCCAGCTCCGCTGCGAGCGCGTCGTCGTCGCCGGTGACGTCCAGGCGGGCGTCCGGCGCGATGAGCTGGAACGCGGGCGCATGGTCCCGCATCCGGCGCTTGAGCAGATGCCCGAAGTTGAGTTCGCCGATCACGCGCGCGGCGGCGGGGCTCGCCAGGCCGGCGAGCGCCAGCGGCCGCGTCGGCAGCCGATACGGACCGACCTCGTACGCGTCGGGCAGGTCGCCCGTCGAGGCGAGCAGCACGCGGAGGCCGCGGCTGGCCGCCAGCGTCGCCGCGACGACTCCCGCGAACTCGTCGCCGAGCACCACCAGGTCGTAGGAACTCGTCGGCACCGGTCACTCCGCGGCCACGGTCACGCGCCGGCCGTCGATGCGGAGCCGCCCGGCGGCCAGCCATTGGACGACTTGCGGCAGCAGCTCGTGCTCGCGCTGTTGGATGCGGCGCTGCAGGGTCTCGGGCGTGTCGTCGTCGCGCACGTCGACCGCCGCCTGTGCGATGATCGGACCGCCGTCGAGCGAGTCGTCCACGAAGTGGATGGTACAACCGGTGAGCTTGACGCCGTAGGCGAGGGCGTCGCGCGCGCCGTGGGCGCCCGGAAACGCCGGCAGAAGCGACGGGTGCGTGTTGACGATGCGGCCGCGGTAACGGTCCACGAACACCGGCGTGAGGATGCGCATGAACCCGGCGAGCACGACGCCCTCGACCCGGTGCGCGTCGAGCGCGGCGATCATGGCGCGCTCGAACGCGGCGCGGTCCGGGTAGTCGCGGTGGTCGACCAGCAGCGCGGGCTTGCCGGCCGCGCGCGCGCGGTCGAGCGCGCCGGCGCCGGGCCGATTGCACAGCACACACGCGATCTCGCCCGGCGCCAGCCGGCCGGCCGCCTCGGCGTCGAGCAGCGCCTGCAAGTTGGTGCCGCTGCCGGACGCGAGCACGGCGAGCTTCACGGCGCGAACCTCACGGCCGGGCCGCCGTCGCGCGGGACGATCGCGCCGACCCGATAGACCCGTTCGCCGGCGGCCGCGAGCGCGCCGGCGACCGCGTCGGCGCGCTCGGGCGCGACGGCGACGACCATCCCGAGGCCGAGATTGAACGTGCGGCGCATCTCGTCGGTCTCGACCCCGGCCGACGCGATCAGGTCGAACACCGGCGGCACCGGCCAACTCGCGGGGACGAGGCGGACGGCGAGGGAGTCGTCGCGGAGCATGCGCGGCGGGTTGTCCACCAGACCGCCGCCGGTGATGTGCGCTGCCGCCTTGAACTGGTCGCGAATCCCGACGAGGGCGCGCGCATAGATCCTCGTCGGCTCGAGCAGCGCATCGGCGACCGACGCCCCGCCCAGTTCATCGGGCCGGTCGTCGTACGACAGCCCCAACTCGTCGAGCAGCGCGCGGCGCGCGAGCGACAGCCCGTTGGAATGGATGCCGCTGGACGCCAGGCCGAGCAGGACGTCACCGGCCGCGAGGGAGCGGCCGTCGCGGATGGCGCCGCGGTCGACCACGCCGACGCAAAAGCCGGCGAGGTCGTACTCGCCGTCGGCGTACATGCCGGGCAGTTCCGCCGTCTCGCCGCCGAGCAGCGCGCAGCCGGCGCGGCGGCAGCCTTCGGCGACGCCCGCGATCACCGCTTCGCCGACGTCGGGGTCGAGCCGGCCGGTGGCGAAGTAGTCGAGAAACAGCAGCGGCTCGGCGCCGACGACGGCGATGTCGTTGGCGCACATCGCGACCAGGTCGATGCCGACCGTGTCGTGCCGCCCGGTTGCAAACGCGACCTTCAACTTGGTGCCGACCCCGTCGGTGCCGCTCACGAGCACCGGGTCGCGGTAGCCGCCCGGCAGCGCGCACAGCCCCGCGAAGCCGCCGATGCCGTCGAGCACCTCCGCGCGGGTCGCCGCGCGCGCCAGCGGTTTGATCCGGTCGATCAGCGCGTTGCCGGCGTCGATGTCGACGCCCGCATCTTTGTACGTGATGGCCACGGCGGCTCGACAGTAGTGGTCCACGGCGGAATTCGCAACGCCCGCCGCGGGAGCGCTCGGTTGTCCCACGCCCGCGCCCGGCAGTAGACTCCCGGCGTGGCCGCCGTTTCGTCGCTCACCGCCGACGTCGTCGTGCCCGCCCGCGACGCGGGCGACGCGATCGGTGCGGTGCTCGCGGGCATCCCGACCCGCGCCTGTCGGACCGTCGTCGTCGTCGATTACGGTTCGAAGGACGATACGGCGGCGATCGCGGAGGACGCCGGGGCGGTGGTGCTGCACGCGCCGCGCGGCGGCTACGGCGCCGCCTGTCGCCGCGGGATCGACCACCTCGCGTCGCTGCCGCAGCCCCCGGACGCGGTCGTGTTCGTCGCCGCCGACGGCCGCGACGACCCGGCCGACATCCCCAAGCTGCTCGCGCCGCTGGCCGCCGGAGACGCCGAACTGGCGATCGGCGTCCGTCCCGGGTCGCGCGGCGTGCCGGCGGCGGTGGCGTTGCGGCTGATCGGCGCGATCTACCGCCAGCGGTTCGACGACCTCGGCCGGTTTTGCGCCATTCGCCTGCCGGCGGCCGTGGCGCTGTCGCCGTCCGACCGCGGCGACGGGTTTCCGGCGGAGCTGCTGGTCAAGGCGTTGCGCTTCGGCCTGCGGATCGAACAGGTGCCGGTGCGCCCCGGCGATCCGCGGCGGCTCGCCGGCGGCGAGCGGTTGCGCCGCGGGGCGGCCGAAGCGGGCCGTGCGCTGTTTCACATCGTGCGCAACGCAACGGTGAGGTGATCGATGGCGATGAACGACCGCCAACTGTTCGAGCGCTTCGGCAGCACGTTTCCGCCGGGCCACGTCCTGTTTCGCGAGGGGGACGCCGGCAGCGAGATGTACGTGATCCAGTCGGGCGAGGTCGAGATCAGCCGCGCGCTGCGCGGGCGTGACACCGTGATCGCGGTCCTCGGGCCGGGTGAGTTCTTCGGCGAGATGGCGATCGTCAACAATCGGCCCCGGTCGGCGACGGCGACCGTGCGCGCGGAGGCGCGGTTGCTCGTGATCGACGCCAAGACGTTCGAGGCGATGCTGCGCGGCCGGGCCGAGATCGCGGTGCGCATGATCAAGGCGCTGGCTGCGCGCCTCGACCGGGCCAACCAGCAGATCGAAATTCTGCTGCTCGAGGACGCGAACCATCGCGTGGTGCAGGCGCTGCGCCAGTTGGCCGCCGACCGCGCGCCGCTGGGCGAGGGCGCCGCGGTGTTCATCCCGGTGTCGATGGCGGCGCTCGCGGCGCGCGCGGCGCTCCCCGAGACGCGCGTCGGCGAGGTCGTGCAGAAGCTCGCCGACGCGCAGCTGGTGCTGCCGGCGCCGGCGGCCGGCGTCGAGGAAGAGGGGTTCGTCATCCCCGAGGTCGGCCGGCTCGTCGAGTTCCTCGAGTTCCTCGAACTGAGGGAGCGCTTCGCCGACCCCGCCGGCGGCGACGCCTGACGCGCCGGCCGCCGATCGCGCGCCGCGCCCGGCCGGTCAGGCCGCGGCGACGCCGTCGCGGATGGCGATCGCCTTGCGCACCAGGCGTGCGTGGTCGTCGTTCTTCGAGTAGGTGAACGTTTCGATCTCCGGGGCGAGCTGGCGCAGCTGCTCGGCCAGCGCGCTCGCGTTCGTGCCCGTCAGTACGTTGGCAATGAACACGACCAGATAGGAGCCTTCCCAGATGTCGCGGA
>RFGE01000305.1 GCA_003696105.1 Deltaproteobacteria bacterium
CGCACGGGTTGCCGCCGCACGGGTTGCCCGCGGCCGCCGTCGTGTCTCCCGACGTGCCCGAACCCCCGCAGCCCAACAAACCGACCATGGAAAAAATGAACAGGTATCGTTGCATTTGCGTCGCCGCCCCTTGCTCGTTTCGTGCCATTTGAAGTTCTCGCTAGATGGGGGCGCGCCGCGCCCCACGTTCGACCAACTTGGAAGCCAGCCCCCTCCGCTATGGAGGCACTCCACCGCGTCCGGCGCGCACGCACACCCGACTCCCGCCGGTCCCGGGACCGGCGCAAGCGCACGGCCCCGGCCGCGAATCCGCGGCCGACCTCCGTGGCCCGCGCTGCGCCCGACCGCCCACGCCAGCGATGGCATACACCCTGCTATGGTCTCGCGTCCATGCTGGACCACGAACGAGCCGTCCTGGAACGCTACTCCGCCGGCGCGCGCGCCTGCGAGTCATCGCTGTGCTGCGCGGCCGACTTCGACCCCGCGCTGCTCGCGGCGATCCCCCGAGAGGTGATCGAACGAGACTACGGCTGCGGCGATCCGACTCGCTTCCTCTGCGCGGGCGAGACCGTCGTCGACCTCGGATCCGGCTCCGGCAAGCACTGCTTCATCGCCGCGCAGATCGTCGGTCCCGCCGGCAAGGTCATCGGCGTCGACATGAACCCGGACATGTTGGCGCTCGCGCGCTCCGCGGCGCCGGTGGTGGCCGAGCGCATCGGCTACGCCAACGTCGAATTCGTCGAGGCGCGCATCCAGGCGATGGGCCCCGCCGTGCCGGACGGCTGCGCGGACGTGGTGATGTCCAACTGCGTGCTCAACCTCGTCCGCCCGGACGACAAGCGCGCGCTGTTCGACGAGATCTTCCGCGTGCTGCGCGACGGCGGACGTGCGGTGATCTCGGACATCGTGAGCGATCGGCCGGTGCCGGCGCACATGCAGGAGGATCCCGACTTGTGGAGCGGCTGCATCTCCGGCGCCCTGCACGAGCCCGACCTGTACGCGGCGTTCGAGCGCGCGGGGTTCTCCTCGGTCGAGGTGGTCGACCGCGCCGAGGAGCCGTGGCGGGTGGTCGACGGCATCGCGTTTCGCGCGGTGACGGTGCGCGCGAACAAGGGCGCGCGACGGCCGGCGGCGTGCTGCGGATGACGCGCGCGGCTTCGCTTCCGGTGGTCGGCGCGGCGGCCGCATCGCGCTTTCACGTGCCGCTGGCCCGCGCCTCGGTCGACACCCTGCAGATCAACGTCGGCAAGCGCTGCAACCAGGCGTGCAAGCACTGCCACGTCGACGCGGGCCCGTCGCGGACCGAGGAGATGTCGCGCGACGTCGCTGCGCGCGTGCTCGACCTGGTGGCCGCGGACCCGGCGGTCGCGACCGTCGACATCACCGGCGGCGCACCGGAGTTGAATCCGCAGTTCCGCTGGATCGTCGAGCGCGCGACCGCGCTCGGCCGCCACGTCATCGACCGTTGCAACCTCACCGTCCTGCTCGAACCCGGGCAGGAGGACCTCGCCGCGTTCCTCGCCCGGCACCGCGTGCACGTGATCGCGTCGCTGCCGTGCTACACGGCCGACAACGTCGACCGCCAGCGCGGCCGCGGCGTGTTCGAACGCAGCATCGCCGGCTTGCGTCGCCTCAACGAACTCGGCTACGGCCGATCCGACGGCGAGTTGCAACTCGACCTGGTCTACAACCCGCTCGGGCCGACCCTGCCGCCGCCGCAGGACGCCCTCGAGCGCGACTACAAACGCCGCCTCGCCGCCGAGCACGGCGTCGCGTTCGACCGGCTGCTGGCGCTCACGAACCTGCCGATCCGGCGGTTCGCCGACGACCTGGCGCGCCGGGGCGAGTCGGACCGCTATCTGCAGCTTTTGATCGATCACTTCAACCCGGACGCCGTGCCGCACGTCATGTGCCGGACGCTGGTCAGCGTGAGCTACGACGGCCAGATCTACGATTGCGATTTCAACCAAATGGTCGACCTGCCGGCCGGCGGCCGGCCCCGGACGGTGTGGGACATCGACGCGCTCGCCGAGCTGGCCGGCGCGCCGATCGCGACGGCCGACCACTGCTTCGGCTGCACGGCCGGCGCGGGCTCCAGTTGCGGCGGCGCACTGACGTGACGGCGGGCGACGACGCCGTCGCCAGCTACCTGCGCGCCGCGCGCCGCGCCCGGCGCCGCCGCCTGCGGCGGACCGCGGCGGCCTTCGGTGCCGGCGGAGCCGCCTGCGTCGCGCTGGCCGCGGCGATGACCGACGTCGGCCACGCGGTCGGGTTCGCCGCCACGGGCGCCGGGCTGTGGGTCGGCGCGGCGGTCGTGCTCCGCGCCGGCCGGGCGTGACGCCGGGGGCGCGTCCCGCGGCCGCCGCTCGGCCCCGGCCGGGACACCGGGGGCGCGTCCCGCGGTCGCCGCTCGGCCCCGGGCGGGACGCCGGAGCGTCCCGCGGTCGCCGCTCCGCCCCGGCCGGGACACCGGAGCGTCCCGCGGTCGCCGCTCCGCCCCGGCCGGCCCGCTTCCGCCGCGCGCCGCCGCGGCCCGCGAGCGCGCCCGCCGCCCACGCCCCGCCTGGACGCGAGCGCGCGCCACCTGCTACATCCGTCGCCGATGTCGCTGCTTGCCAGCTCGCCGCGGCGCCGGCCGCGGTTTTCCGCCGTCGTGCTCGCCGACGGCCTGCACGCCGGCGCGCGGGTGCTCGGGCTGTCGCTCGCCGAGCGCGCGCGGCGCGTCGCGCTGCGCGCCGGCGCCGATCGCGTGCGCGTGGTCACCGAACCGGGCGACCGCACCGCGCTGGTCAACTGGGTCCGCGCAGGCGACGGCGGCCTGCTCGTCGTGTGGGCCGCGGACCACGTCGTGCACACGCCGCTGGTCGAGCCGCTCGTCGAAGCCGGCGCCGACCGCGCGATCGCCGTCGGTCCCGACGGCGCGTTCGCCGGCGCCGCGTTCGCCGGTACGCCGGCCGCCGCGGCCGAGCTGGCCGCCTCCCCGGACGCGACCGCCGCCGCGTGGCAGGCCGGCGGCGCCGCGCGCGTCCCCCACGGGCCGATCGCCCGCTTCCCGGCGCGAACGCCGGCGGAGCGCCGCGCCGCCGCGCGCGCCCTCGAGCAGATCGTCCACAAACCGCAAGACGGGCCGGTGACCCGCTGGCTGTACCGGCCGATCTCCGTGCCGATCACGCGCCTGCTGCTGCACACTCCGATCAAGCCGAACCACGTGTCCGCGATCGTCGCGGCGCTCGGCGCGGTCGGCGTCTGGTTCGTCGCCCACGCCGACTACCAGTCGGTCGTCGTCGGTTCGGCGATCGTCCTCGTCGCGGCCTACCTCGACGGCTGCGACGGCGAGATCGCCCGCCTCAAGCTCGAGTCGTCCCGGCTGGGCGCCTGGCTCGACACCGTCACCGACGAGGCGACGACCGTCGCGTACATGGCCGCGCTCGGCTGGCACAACTACCTGCGGTACGGCCACCCGTGGATCGCCGGGTCGATCGCCGTCGGCCTGGCGGGCTACGCCGTGACGATCTACGGCATCTACTACTATCTCGTCGTCGTCCACGGCTCGGCCAACAGCCAGGACTACGTCGACCGGTTGCGCATCGTCGACGGCCCCGACGGCGCGCCGCGCCTGGCGCCGGCGCCCGGCGAAGCGCTAACCGGCATCTGGGCGGTGCTTCCGCACCTCGGCCGCCGGGACTTCGTCAACTGGGGCGCACTGCTGTTTGCCGCCGCGCATTGGACCCACGTGTCGTACGCGCTGATGCTCGCCGGCGGGGTGGTGGGAGCGTGGAAGATCGGCCGCGACCACGTTCGCCTGCGGCGCCAGTTGCGCGAGCTGCGCGAACGGCGCGCCCGCGCCGCGCCCGCGCACGGCTGACCGCCGCCTACACCAGCACGGGTAGCCGCCGCGCCCCCCAGTCGCCGGCGCGGTCGCCGAACCGGCCGGCCAGCGGGTGGCCGCAGTCCGGGCAGCGCCCGTCGACCAGCCGATACGCGCGGATGGTGTAGCCCGCGCGGTCGATGAGCAGCGCGCCGCAGTCGGCGCAGTACGTCGACTGGCTGGCGCGGTCGAGGATGTTGCCGGTGTAGACGTGGCGCAGCCCCGCCGCGAGCGCCTGCCGCCGGGCGCGAAGCAGCGTCTCCGGGGGCGTGCGCGGCACGTCGAGCATCTTGTAGTCCGGGTGGAACGCGGTGAAGTGCAGCGGCGTCTCCGGCCCGAGGGTTTCGGCGATCCAGTCGCACTCGCGCGCGATCTCGTCCTCGCCGTCGTTGTGCCCCGGGATGAGCAGCGTCGTGATCTCGAACCACACGTCGGTCTCGTGCCGCAGCCACCGCAACGTGTCCAACACGGGCTGCAGGTGAGAGAACGTCACCTTCCGATAGAAGTCCTCGGTGAACGCCTTCAGATCGACGTTGGCCGCGTCCATGTACTCGAAAAACTCGCCGCGCGCCTCCTCCGTGATGTAGCCCGCCGTCACGGCGACGTTGTACAGGCCGCGCTCGCGGCACGCGCGCGCGGTGTCGATCGCGTACTCCGCGAAAATGACGGGGTCGTTGTACGTGTACGCCACCGACGTGCAGCCGGCGCGCACGGCGGCGTCGGCGATCGCCTCCGGGCTGGCATCCTGCTGCAGGCGGTCGAACTCGCGGGCTTTCGAGATGTCCCAGTTCTGGCAGAACTTGCAGCCGAGGTTGCAGCCGGCCGTGCCGAACGACAGCACTGGCGTCCCCGGGAAGAAGTGGTTCAGCGGCTTTTTCTCGATCGGGTCGATGCAGAAGCCGGACGACCGGCCATAGGTCGTGAGCACCATCTGGCCGCCCCGGTTTTGCCTGACGAAGCAGAACGCGCGCTGGCCGTCCCGCACGCGGCACCGGCGCGGGCACAAGGTGCACTCGATGCGGTCGTCGTCGACCGGATGCCACCAGCGACCGACGATTTCGCGTTCGGTGTCACAGTTCATACAGGTAAAAGTAACCACTCAGCGGCCGCGCGCTCAGGGGCTTTTTCACGCGCGGCCGGATCCGCATCGCCCGCTCGAACGCCGGGTTGGCGACCAGCACGCCGGCGCGCCACCCGCGCAGCTGCCGCAGCCACGCGGCGAAGTCGGCGTACAGCGCGGCCGCGTCGCCCGCCAGCCGGCGGCCGTAGGGCGGGTTGCACAGGACCAGTCCGGGGCCGTCAGGCAGGTCGGCCGGCGACAGCCGGCGGAAGTCCCCGCAGCGCACGCGCACGGTGTCCGCCACTCCGGCGGCGCGCGCGTTGCGGCGCGCGCGGTCGGCGACCCCGCGGTCCAGTTCGTTGGCGACGACGACCGGCCGCGTGTCGCCGAACAGCGGCGGCGCGGGGTCGCCGGCGCGCACCGGCGCGCCGCGCGCCATCAGCGCCGCCTCGATCGCGATCGTGCCGGCGCCGGCCATCGGGTCGACGAGCGGCTCGCGCCTGCCGTCGTGGCGCGCGAGCATGACGAGCGCGGCCGCGAGGTTCTCGCGCAACGGCGCCTCGCCCGCCGCGGCGCGCCAGCCGCGGCGGTGCATGGGTCCGCCGAGGTCGACGCAGACGAACACGTCCTCCCCGTGCATGCGCACCTGGATGCTCACGTCCGGCGCATCGGGATCGACGCGCAGGCGCGCCCCGTGGGCGGCGGCCGCGTCGATCATCGCGTTCTTCACCGCGCCGACGATCTGGCGGGGGCCGGCGGCGAACGCGCCGACGTTGCGCACCGCCACCGAGATCGCATCGCCGTCGCGATACCAGCTCCCCGGCGGCGGAACCTGCGCCGCGACGTCCGCGTACAGCGGCTCGAGCCGGCCCGCGCGGCTGGCCGCCACCGCGCGCAGCACGCGGGCGCAGGTCCGGTGATAGGTGCGCGCCACCCGCGCGACCTCGGCGTCCCACGGGTAGCGCAGGCCGCCCGGTCCGAGCTTGGCCGGCGCCGGTAGCCGCACGCGGTCGAGCGCGCGGCGCACCAGGCGAGACAGCTCGCCCGCCATCACCTTGTTGGTCCCGGGCGGACCGATCAGCAACAGGTCATCCATTGAGCGACTGCAAGAACCCCGAGTCGGCAAAGAACCGCTTGCGCACGTACCAGCCGCGCGTCGTCGCGCCGGCGCCGCCCTTGGGCCGCGTGTGCAGGTCGCGCCGCAGCAGCGCGACGACCCGCGCGTCCGCCTCCTGGTAGTACCAGCTGAGCACCGGCGACGCCGCGTCGTCGGCGACCCGCGCGACCCACAGCACCTTGCGCAGCTTGGCCAGCGGCCGCACGCGGCCGCGCACCGCGACCGCCGGATCCTCCTTGACCCGCCACCAGCCCGCGCGATCGCGCACGACCGGCACCGACTTGATCTCGACCTCGCCGCGCCAGTCCGGCTCCGGCGCGCCGCGCTCCGCGACCCCGAGCGCCGCCGCGATCGCCGCGCCGAACGCGCCTTTGTCGCGCCGCGCCGCCCCGAGCCGGACGCCGACGAGCGCGCGCGCCGCGTCGAGCAGCTCGTCGATCGTGTCGGGCTCGGTCGCCGGCGGCGACGGCTCGCGAACCGGCGGCACCGGCCGCGGCCAGCGCGGGCTCGGCGGCGCGACGCCGTCGCCGCGCACGAGCACGACCAGGCGGCGGCCGAGCAGCACCGGAACCGGCTGCACCGGCGTGCCCATCCACGCCGTGCCGCCCGCCTCGCGCTCGGCGCCGGCGCGCCACAGCCGCGCGCGCAGGTCGCCGACCGACCCCGCGTCCGACAGGCCGGCGGCGCGCGCCATCGCCGCCAACTCGTCTCGGCGCGCGACGTTGAGGAAGCCGGCGAGGTCGAGTTCGAAACGCCGTACCAGCGCGCCGGCGATCGCGCCGGCGGTGCCGTCGGCGGCGAGGCCGACCCGGCGCGCCATCGCCGCCAGCTGCGGTCGCGTCAGACCCGCCGCCAGCCATGCCACCGCATGGCCGGAGTCGCCGTCGAGCGGTCTCGCCGGGCCGGTCACCGGCTCAGTGTACAGCGGGGCGCCGATCGGCGAAGACGGACGGAGGCGTGCGCACCGCAGGTCGCTCGTGGTACACGCGACCGGACGATGCGCTCGGTCGGATTCGCCCTGGTTGCCGCCGTCGCCGCCTGCTCGCCGTCGCAGCCGGACTCCCCCGCAACGCGCGAGGGTGCGGGCCGTGGCGCGCGCGCGACGCCGCCGCGCGCGGTCGCGCCGATCGACGCGGCCCACGCCGTGCCCATCGACGCGGCCCGCGCCGTGCCGGCCCCTGCCGCCGACGCGGAAACCGACCCGCCGGCGCGGCGCAATGCGGGCGCGCGCGCGGACGCGGCCGTCGCGGCGACGCCGGCCGCCGCGGCGCCGCGAGCCCCGGCGGCCGACGAACGCCCGCGCGACCTGCGCGTCCTGCCCAAGACCTGGTCGCAGCAGCGCGTAAAGCGCTACATGAAGACCGAGGTCGCGAAGGCCCTCGGGGTCCGATGCGACTTCTGCCACGACCGGAGCGACTTCGCCGCGGATCACGAGCACAAAGCCGCCGCGCGGGCCATGATGAAGATGGTCAACGACATCAATAAGCGGTTCTTCAAGGGCAAGTCGCGCGTGCGGTGCGTGACCTGCCACATGGGCAAGGACACCCCGCGCGGCGGCGAGTAGGCCGCGGCGAGCAACGCGGCCCGGCCGGTCGCGGTCCAACCCGCGGTTGTCGCGCTTGACGCCGGCGCCCGCGCGCGGGAGCATCGACTCCGGTCCGGCGGGGGCACACACCAAGGAGGAGCCATGGAGAGAACGGTCGGAGAAATCATGAACAAGGACGTGGTCACCGCGCCGCCGGACGCGCAGGTCCGCGAGATCGCCGCCGAGATGGCCAATCGCAGGATTTCGTGCGTCGTCATCGTCGGAGGTGGACGTCCCGTCGGCATCCTGAGCGAGCGGGACATCGTCCGCCTCGTTGCGACCAAGCCGAATCTGCTCGTCGGGCTCACCGCACAAGAGGCGATGACGACGCCCGTCGTGACGGTGACCCCGGACGTGACGCTGCGCGAGGCCATCCGCCGCATGAAGGAACACCGCCTCCGCCGATTCCCGATCGTCGACGGCGACGGCAAGCTGATCGGCCTGGTCACGCAGACGACGATCCTGCACGCGCTGAGCGATTGACGCAGCGGCCGACGCTGATCGTATTCGTCGACGGCCGCACGGTGGCGCGCGTCACCCCGCCGGCGGAGATCGCGCCGCGCGCGTGGCGCCTCGGCGTCGTCGCGGTCCAGGTCGCGGCGACGGGCGGCGCGGTGTCCGCCGTCGTGCGCGCCAACGAGACCGGCCGCGCGGAGCCGGCGGTCGTCCAGTTGCCTCCTCGCGCGCGGGTCGACGTCGCCCTCGCGGTGCCCGGCCGGCCGGCGCCGGCGCTGCCGCGGCTGCCCGAGCTGGCGCGGCCTGCCCTCTCGCTGTCGGTCGACGGCGTGCCGGCCGGCCGCGCGGCCCTCGACGCGCCGGCCGACGGACGCGCGTTCGGCCACGTCTACTGCCGCTGGCTGCGAGCCGGCGGGAGCGAGTGTGGCTGTGATCTCACGCGGTTACAGCCCTGGCGGCAGGGTGTCAAGCACCCCCGCGTCGCGTCGCGGCCGGTCCGGCCGCCCGCGGTGGTCACGTATCAGATCGCCCTGCCCGGTTGACGAGGCCACGCGGCGCGCAACCCGCGCGCCGCGCCGCCGATACACCGGGCATGCTTCCACGAATCACGTCTACCGTCAGTCGCGTTGCCCCCACGGCCACGGCGCCGCCCCGCACCGGCGGGCCGGCCGAGGCGGGCCGCGCCTTTTCCGAAGTGCTGCGCGAACAACCGCGCCCGGCCTCGCCCGCGCCGTCGGGACCGCTCGGACCGCTGGCGCGCGCGCCGGCCGCCGCGCGCTCGGCCGACGCCGCGATCGCCCCGGCCGCGATCGAGCAGCACATGGCGCGCATCGTCGACAGCCAGCGCCACCTCGAAGCCGCGATGCGCCGCGCGATGCGCGGCGGCCAGTTCTCCCCGCAACAGTTGCTGGCGCTCCAGTTTCAGGTGCAGAAGTACAGCCTCGAGGTCGAGGCGGTCAGCCGCGTCGTCGATCGGGCGGTCGGCTCGGTCAAGACCGCCCTGCAGACGCAAATCTGACCGACCGCACGCGACGGGCCGAGGCCGAGCGTCACGTTCCGCACCGCGGCGACGCGCGACGCGCGGCGCTCGGCGCGGCCGCGCCGGTCGCGGGCGCTCGCGGCGCGCTGCGCCCGCCCGTGCGCAGCGGCTACTTCGGCTCCTTCGCGCCGTTGTGGCACGTCATGCAGGTGACGCGCTGTTTGCCCTTGAAGTACTTCTTGTTGAGTTCCATCGTCATGCGCATCATGTCGCGCGCGATCTTCTTGTTGTCCGTATCCTTCGACATGTCGTCGAGGTCGTGACAGTGGTCGCACTGGACGTCGAGCGCCTTGGCGATCTGTTTCATCGCCTTCTTCAGCTCTTTTTTCGGCGTGTTCTTCGGGAACACCTGCAGGTTCTTGGCCGCGCCGGCGGCGGCGGCCGGCGCGGGCGACAACGTGAATCCGTAAATGAGCAGCCCGAGGCCGACGAGCATGGCTCCGTACAAGAACGTGTTGCGCATGGTGATGCCTGTCTCCTTGTTTGAGTGTCCGCCGCGCGGACGTCCCTACGCATCAGACGCCGCGCGGCGCGAAATAGTCACGCAGGCGGGGCGGTGTTCGCAAGGCGAAGCGGGTCGTCCATTGCGGTGGGGGACCGGTTGACCGCGTGCGAGCGCGCGTGCAAAAACGGGTGCGCATGACTCCCGACGCCTCCTGCCGGTCCGCCGCGAGCGCGCCGCGACCGAGCCGGCGCCGCGCGGTCGCGCTGGCGGCCGCCGTTGCGCTCGCCGGCTTGCTCGCAGCGTGTACCGCGCAGCTCGTAGCGGACCTCGACGACCGGCAATCCCGCGAAGTGATGGCGGCGCTCGGTCGCGCCGGCATCCCGGCAGAGCGGGAGCCGGCCGGAGAAGGCAAGTTCGCCATCTCGGTCGCCAGCGGCGACGCGTCCCGCGCGATGGCCGTGCTCGAAGCCGAGGCGCTGCCCCGCCCCAAGGAGGAAGGACTCGCCTCGCTGTACTCCAGCGCATCGATGATCCCGACGCCGAGCGAGGAAAAGGCGCGATACATCGCGGCCCTCAGCTCGGAGATCGCAGGGCACCTGCGCAAGCTGCAGGGCGTGCTCGACGCCAGCGTGATCATCACCGCGCCGGAGAAGGACCCGCTCGCGCCGCCCGACCAGCCCGTGCCGCGGCCGACGGCGTCGGTGCTCGTGCGCGTCCCGGCCGAGGGCCCCGCCCCCGACGACGCCGACGTGCGCAAGCTCGTCGCCGGCGCGGTCGAGGGCATGACGCCGGAGGACGTCGCCGTCGTGTTCACGCGCGCGCCGCCGCCGCCGCCGGACACCGGCGCGCCGTCGTACGCCAAGGTCGGACCGTTTGCCGTAGCGGCCGGCTCCAAGGCCCCGCTGCAAATCGCGCTCGGGCTCGCGCTCCTGCTCATCATCGGGCTCGGCGCGTGGGCGTTCGTCGGCGAGCGCCGCCGCGCGGAGCTGCGCCGCCGGATCGAGGCCCTCGAAGCCGCCGCGAACGCCTGACCGCGCGCGCCGAACGCTGCCCCGCGCGCGCCGGCGCGCATGCGCCGGTCACGAGCCGCCGCCCGGCAGCGGATAGACCTTGCGGATCTGCCGGGCGAACACCGCGGGGTCCGCGGTCGGCAGTTGGCACACGCGGTGCTCGCACACGTAGGCGGTCGCCTCGCCGCCTTGCGCGACCTTGTCGGCGACGAGCGGCACGCGGCGGGCGACCTGCGGCACCTCGCCGTCGCGGACGATCGCGACCGCGCGATTGGGCACGTAGGCGGTCGCCAGTTGGTCGACGAACGCCTCCGCCTCCGCTCGCTCGTGCGGCACGACGACGACGATCTGCTTCGGGCGATCGAGATAGAAGTCGATCGCGAGCAGCATCTCGCTCATCGCGCTCGGCGCGCGGCGCAGCATCGCGCCGACCTGGCCCATCGCCAGCTCGGCGCGCTGGCGGTAACGCTCGTCGGCCGTGTATTCGGAAAGCCGCAACAGGTTGAGAACGTGCACGGACGTACCCGTCGGCACGGCGCCGTCGTAGCGCGGTTTTTCGCGCGCGAGCAGCCGCTCGTGGTCGTCGCTCGTGCGGAAGAACCCGCCGGCGGTGCGGTCCTCGAAGTGCGCCTCGACCGTGCGGTCGAGGTCCACCGCGCGCTCGAGCCACTCGAGCGCCCCCGTGGCCTCGTACAGGTCGAGCATCGCGGCGCACAAAAACGCGTAGTCTTCCAGGTACGCCGGTACGCGCGCGCGACCGCCGGCGTAGCTGTGCGACAGCCGGCCGCGGCCGTCCCGCAGTCGATCCCAGATGAACTTCGCGGCCGTGACCGCCCGCCGCGCGTCGTCCGGGTCGCGCAACGCGATTGCCGCCCGCGCGAATGCCGAAATCATCAGCGCGTTCCAGTCCACCAGTACCTTGTCGTCACGCGCCGGAGCGGGACGCCGCGCGCGCGCGCGATACAGCAGGTCGTTGATCTCGTCGAGATCCCGGGGTCGCGGCGCGCCGAACCGGGCGACGTGCAAGATGCTGCGCCCGTCGAAGTCGCCGGCGTCGGTCACGCCGTAGTACGCGGCGACGCGCGGCGCGCGATCGGCGCCGAGCGCGGCGGCCAGCTCGGCGGGCGTCCAGGTGTAGAACCAGCCCTCGCGTCGCTCGCCCTTCGGATCGAGGCTATCGGCGTCGGTCGCCGCGTAGAACACCCCGTCCGGGGACATCATGTCGCGCTCTGCCCAGCGCAGGATCTCGCGCACCACCCGCGCGAACTCGGGGTCGCCGGTGGCCTGATAGCCCTCGACGTACGCCATCGCGAGCTGCGCGTTGTCGTACAACATCTTTTCGAAATGCGGCACGAGCCACTTCGTGTCCGTCGAGTAGCGGTGGAAGCCGCCGCCGACGTGGTCGTAGATGCCGCCCGCCGCCATCTTGCGCAGGGTGAGCAGCGCGGCGCGGCGCGCGCCGGCGTCACCGGTGCGCCGGTGGTAGCGCAGCAGGAAGCGCACCGGCATCCCGCTGGGAAACTTGGGCCGACCGACCGCACCGCCGTCGGTCGGGTCGAGGCGGCCGACGAAGATGCGCGCCGCCTTGTGCAGCAGCGCCGCGTCGGGGAGATCCGGAGCGCCCGCGGGCTGCTCGAGTTGGACGCGCACGGCGGCGGCGAGCTCCGCGGCCCGGGCGGCGACGCCGGTCGGGTCGCGGTCGTAGGCGGCGCGAAGCTGGCGCAACGCGGCGAGCAGCGCATCGCGCGGAAGGTAGGTCGCGCCGTAAAACGGCCGGCCGTCCGGCGTGAGCCACACGGTCATCGGCCACCCGCCGCGGCCCGAGCTGCGCTGGACGGCGGTCATGTAGATCTCGTCGATGTCCGGCCGCTCCTCGCGGTCGACCTTGATCGCGACGTAGTGCGCGTTGAGATAGCGCGCGACCTCCTCGTCCTCGAACGACTCCTCCTCCATCACATGGCACCAGTGACACGTCGAGTAGCCGACGCTCAGCAGGATCGGCCGGCCCAACCGGCGCGCGGCGGCGAACGCCTCGTCGCCCCACGGGTACCAGTTGACCGGGTTGTGCGCGTGCTGGCGCAGGTAGGGGCTCGCCTCGAGGAACAGCCGGTTCGTGTACTTCGGGCCGCCGCCGGAGCGCAGATGCCGGGTGCGCGGCCGGTAGTCGGGCGGCCTCGCCCGCCACGCGGCCGCGAGCCGCGCCGCGACGTCGGCGGGCAGCCCGCCGGTGCCGGGCAGCGCCTCGCCGAACGGCCACGGCCCCCGCGCGACGGCCGCGCGGGCCGCCGGCCCGGCGGCCGCGTCGTCGACGGTCGCCCCGCGATCGTGTTGCGCGCGGCACGCCGCGGCCGCGATCGCGACGAGCGCCGCGGCGCGCAGGTGCCGAGCCGCGCGTGTTGCCGTCGCCGCAGTCACTGCCGGCAGTGTACCGTCCGCCCCCGGCCCGCGCGACCCGCGCGGATCGCCGCCGGCCCGGCCGCGGGCGGCCGCACGGGCGCCGCGGTTTTTGGCACCGCGCGGGCGACATTGTATGTTCGCGAGGTGTTCCGAGCCGCCGGAGTGTTGTGGGTCGCCTCCCTCGCCGCGTGCGTGACCGTCCGGGCCCCGAGCCGCACCGCCGTACCGAAGTGCCCCGAACCCGGCGCGCTAGCGGCGACCCGCGCCGCCGCCAGCGAAGAAGCAGAGGAAGAAGACGGCGACGAGATTCACGACGAGGTGACCGACGACGGCGCGTCGGGCGAGCTGCCGCCGCCGGCGCCCCCGCGGCCCCACCCGCTGGCGGGGTTGTCGGACGCCGAACTCGACCGGCGCGTCGCCGAGGACCTCGCATCGCTCGGACCGATTTCGGTAGGCCGCCCGAACGCGGGAGCGCTGGTCAACGGCGTGCAAATGCCGCCGAGCCCCGAGTGGGAAATCGTCAACCCGCGCGAGACCTGGGGCACGCCCGAGACGATCGATGCGCTCGCGCGCGCGATCCGCGCGGTCCACGCCCGGTTCCCGAACACCCGGCCGCTGCCGATCGGCGACATCAGCGATCGCGACGGCGGACCGCTCGCGCCGCACATCAGCCACCAGTCGGGGCGCGACGTCGACGTCGGCTACTACTACACCACGGACGACAAGTGGTACACGACCGCCAACGGCGACAACCTCGACTTGCCGCGCACGTGGGCGTTCGTCCGCGCGCTGGTCACCGAGACGGACGTCGAGGTCATCTTCATCGACCGCCGCATCCAGAAGCTGCTGCGGGCGTACGCCGAGAGCATCGGCGAGGACACCGGCTGGCTCGACCAGCTGTTCGGCGGACCGACGTCGCGCATGCGGCCGCTGATCCGCCACGAGAAGGGCCACCGAACCCACATCCACGTGCGGTTCTACAACCCGATCGCCCAGGAGAGCGGGCGCCGGCTGTACCGCAGCTTGCTCGCCCACAAGGTCATCAAGCCGCCGACCTACTACGTGAAGTACAAGGCGCGGCGCGGCGATACGCTGCTGCGCATCGCGCGCAAGTTCCACACATCCGTCAAGGCGATCAAGCGCGCGAACCGGCTGCGCTCCAACCGGATCTTCGCGACGCGCGTGTATCGCATTCCGCGGCGCGGCGGCGTCGCGCCCCCGGCGAAGCCGCTCGCGATTCCCGCGCGGCGGCTGCCGCCGCCCCGCGGCACCGCGGCGGTCGCGACGGCCCGCCCTGCACAGCCCTTGCAGGCCGAGCCGGCGCCGGCAGGCG
>RFGE01000306.1 GCA_003696105.1 Deltaproteobacteria bacterium
CGGCGGGGACGGCGCCGCCGGCCGCTCGCGCGCGGGGGCAGGCGCCGGGCGCGCCGCCGCGGCTCGCGGCCGGGTCCGGGCCGCGCGTCGTGCCCGCGCCGCCGCTCGCTCCCGGCGCGCGGCGGCGGGTGCGAGCACCGCGCGCGACCGTGCCGCCGCCGCTGCCGGCCGCCGCGCCGGCCCGCGCGCTCGCCCCGGTTCTGTGGATGGTCGCCGGCGCGTGTGTCGCGCTCGCCGCGGTGTGGGCGCTCCGCCCGACGGACGCCGCGCGCGCGCCGGCGGCCGCGGTCGCCGCTCCGATCGCAGACGGCGAGCTGGCTGCGCTCGAACTCGCACTCCCCGCCGCCACCCCGGCGGAGCGCGCTGCGCCGGCGCCCGCGGTGGACGTCGACATGGCCCCGGGCGAGGTGGACCTCGGCGAGGTGGACCTCGCGCCGCCCGCCGAAGAGGCGCCGGCGCCGGCGGCGGACGCCGACATGGCCCCGGGCGAGGTGGACCTCGCGCCGCACGCCGAACAGGCGCCGGCGGCGGACGCCGTCGAGCGCACCGGCGCGGCCGACCTCGCCGTCGCGCCGCGCGCGCCGTCGCCGCCCGCGGCCCGCGGCCTGCCTGCGGGCGATGACATGGCCGGCGCCGGCGAGGCCGCGTTCGACCCGGCGCGCGCCGCTGCCGCCGCGCTCGACGGCGTCCGCTCGTGTTTTGCGCCGTCGCGGCTCGCGCGCGGCGTCACCCTCGGCGTGTCGCTGCGCTTCCCCGCCGGCGACGCGCGCGCCGATCGCGTCTACTACGCTCCCGGCCAGGACCTCGACCCACTCGAGCGCGCGTGCGTCACGGCGCAGCTCACCGGCGCGTCGGCCGGCGCCGCTCCCGACCGAGCGACCGTCGCGGTCTACACCCTGTGGCTGCGCCGCGACGGCGGCCGCTTCCGGTGGAAGCTCGCGCGTTGACGCGCGCGCACCGGGCGGGTCGCAGCGGCCCGCGTCCGGCCGCCCCGCGGCCGCGGCCGGAGCAGCCGCCGCCTGGCCCCGCGCCCGGTGAGCCGCCGGCCCGAGCGGCGGCGGGCGCCGTCGCGCCCGGACGCGCCGGGCGGGACGCGTTACCATGGAGCCGGGGGTCAGGGTGTCTCGACGCTGCGCCGACGACGGCCGGGGAGCGTCCCGGTATCGCGTGGTTCGCCTGCTCGGCCAGGGGGGCATGGGCGCGGTCTACGAGGCGATCGACCGCGCGCTCGGCGAACGCGTCGCGCTCAAGACGCTGCGCAAGCCGTCGGCGCATCTGCTGTACGCGCTCAAGCGTGAGTTCCGCGTGCTGCAGGACATTCGCCACCCCAACGTCGTGCGGCTCCGGGAGCTGTTCGAGGACGAGGGGCGCTGGTTCGTCGCGATGGACCTGCTGCGCGGCGTGGATTTCGTCGCGTACGCCCGCGGTCGCGATGCGCCGGCCGCGGTCGCGCTCGCCGAGACGCTCGCGGCGGAGACGGGGATCGGTTCCGCCGTCACCGCGGCCACCGAGGCCGGCCGGGCCGGCCCCCTGCCGACCCCGCCGGTCGCGCGCTCTGCGTCCGCGGTCGACGGCGGCGAGGCGGGCGGGCCGCCGCCGGCCGAACGGCGGCCGCCGACGCGCGCCGACGAGGCGCGCCTGCGCCGGGCGCTCGCCGGAGCGGTCGACGGTCTCGCCGCGCTGCACGCCGCCGGCGTCGTCCACCGCGACATCAAGCCGTCGAACGTGCTCGTCACGTCGGCCGGCCGCGCCGTGTTGGTCGACTTCGGCCTCGCACACGCGCCAGTCGGCGGCCGCGACCCGGCGACCGGACGGCGCCAACTGATCGGCACGCCCGGCTTCATGGCGCCCGAACAGTACCGGGGCGGCGACGTGACGCCCGCCGCGGACGTGTACAGCCTCGGCGCGACGCTGTACGAAGCGCTCGCCGGGCGTCCCCCGTTTACGGGCAACGCGATCGCGATCGCGGACGCCATCGCAGCGGGGCCGCCGCCTCCGCCGTCGGCGTGGGCGCGCGGCATTCCGCCGGACCTGGACGAGCTGTGCGCCGCCATGTTGCGCGTCCATCCGAACGAACGGCCGACGCTGGACGACGTGCGCGCGGTCGTCGGCCAGGTCGACGTCGCGGCGCCGGTCGCGGCCGCGCCGCCGTCGTCGGAAGGCCGATCGGAGGCGCGGTCGCTCGGCTCGCTGTCGTCGCGCGGCGCCTCCGCGCGCGCGTCCGGGCCGTTCGTCGGCCGGCGCCGCCAGCTGTCGGCGCTCGCGAGCGCGCTCGCCGACGTGGCGCCGGGCCGGCCGGTCGCGGTGTTCGTCGAGGGGGCGTCGGGAATCGGCAAGACGGCGCTGGTGGACGCCTTCGTCGCGTCGCTCGAGCCGCGCCGCGCGGTCGTCCTGCGCGGTCGTTGTTACGAGCGCGAGTCGGTTCCCTACAAGGCGTTCGACGCGCTCGTCGACGACCTGGCGTGGTACGTCGAATCGCTGGCGCCCGAGGAGCGCGCCGCCGTGCGCCCCGAGCGAATGGACGCGCTGGTGCGGCTGTTTCCGGTGTTGTCCGTCATCGACCCCGTGGCGCACGCGGGCGACCCGCGCGAGGACCCCGACGCGGTGCGCGCGGCTGCGGTCGCGGCGCTCAAGCAACTGCTCGCGAACGTCGCTCGCGAGCGGACGGTCGTACTCGCGATCGACGACCTGCACTGGGGGGACGCCGACAGCGCCCGATTGCTGCGCGAGCTGCTTCGGCCGCCCGATGCGCCCGCCGCTCTCGTCGTCGGCACCTACCGGGCGGACGACGTCGACGCGCCGATGGTGCGCGACCTCGTCGCCGATCACCGGCGCATCGCCGTCGAGCCGCTGTCGGCCGACGAGGCGCGGCAGCTCGTCGCCGCGCTCGCCGCCGACGTCGGCCAGGCGTCGTTGGCGGCGCAGGCGGACGCGATCGCGCGCGAAAGCGGCGGCAGCCCGCTGCTGCTCGGCGAGATGGTGCGCCACGTCGGCGCGCGCGGCGCGTTGCCCGCGGGGGCCGGCGACGGCGGTGCGCTGCTCGACCGGGTGATCGCGGAGCGGATCGCCGACTTGACGGCGGATGCGGCGGCGGTGCTGCGCGCGGCGGCGGTCATCGGTCGCCCGATCGCGCGCCGGCTGGCGATCCGGGTCGCGGGACTGGACCGGGCCGCCGGCCGGCGCGCCGTCGACGAACTCGTCGCCGCCCGGATGGTGCGGACGACCCCGCGCCGCGACGTCGTCGTGTTTCACGATCGCTTGCGCGAGGCCGTCGTTCGGTCGCTGGCCGAGCGCGAGGCGCGCGACGTGTTCGAGCGCGTCGCGCGCCACCTCGACGAGGCCCAGTGGGAGCGCGCCGACCTCGTCGGGCTCGAGCAGGTCGCCGCGGCCGATCCGCCGCGCGCGCTGCGGCTCGCGCTGCGCGCCGCCCGCCGGTCGGAGCGGGCGCTCGCGTTCGATCGCGCCGTGCGGCTGTACGAACTGGCGCTGCGTCTGGCGCCCGACGCCGACCGCAGCGCGCTGCAGCTCCGCTATGCCCGTGCGCTGCAGTTCGCGGGGTTCTTTGCCGATGCCGCGCGCGTGTTCGAGCACCTCGCGGACGCCGCCGAAACCGCCGGCGCCGCGGCGGCCGGCGCGCGGGGTGGGCGGCCGGCGCGAGACCCGGTCGACCTGCGGCGCGCCGCCGCGGATTGCTACCTGCGCGGCGGCCACATCGACGCGGGCATCGCGCAGCTCGACCGCGTCGCCGCGCACTTCGGCGTGCGCGTCGGCCGCACGCGCGCGCGCACGCTGGCCGCGATCGCCATAAACCGCGCGCGCCTCGCCGTCCGCGGCTTGCGCTGGCGCGCGCGCGACGCGGCGGACTGCGATCCGCGCGAGCGGGCGCGGCTCGACAGCCTGTTCGCCGCAGCGACCGCGCTCGGCGTCGTCGACTACCTGCGCGGCGCGGTCGTCCAGTCGGAACACCTGTTGGCCGCGCTGCGCCTCGGCGAGCCGCATTGCGTGTGTCGCGCGCTCGCCTCGGAGGCGGCCTTCCTCGCGGCGGGCGGAGGCCGCCGCGCCGCGCGCGCCGAGCGGCTGGTGCGCGACGTGCTCGTGCTCGCCGAGGAGCTCGGCGACCGCTACCTGCTGGCCGGCGCCTACCTCGGCGCGGGCCACCTGCGGTTTTTCTTCGGCCAGTATCCCGCGGCGCACGACCACTTTGCCGCGGCGGCGGCGCACCTGGCCGGGTGTCCCGACACGTGGTGGGAACGCGGCGCGGTCGACTATTGGGACCACCTCGTTCGCGGCAGCATGGGAGACTTCGCGTGGCTGGCCGACAGCGTGCCGCGCAAGCTGCGCGAGGCGGACGAGCGCAACGACCGCTACACCGCGAGCGTGTACCGCGGTCATCCGGTCGTGTGGGTGCGGCTGGCCGCGGATCAGCCCGACGCCGTCGACGACGAACTCGAGATCGCGGTGCGCGGTTGGCCAACCGACGCGTACTACCAGGCGCATTACGTGACCGCGACCGGCCGCATCATGAAGCTGTTGTACCAGCGACGATATGAGGATGCGCTGGCGCGTCTCGACGAGGTGCGCCCGATCGCGCGCGCGCTGCAGATCCACCGCATGCCGTATCTCCGCGCCGAGCTCGACAAGCTGCGCGGGCTCGCGGGCCTGGGCGCGGGGGACCGGCGCGCGGCACGCCGCGCGATTCGCGCGCTCGAGCGCTACGGCGCGCCGGTCGCGCGCGGCTACGCGGCGCTGTTTCGCGCGCCGCTCGCGCTGGCCGACGGCGACCGGCGCGCGGCGCGGCGCGCGCTCGACGAAGCGGCGACGTGGTTCGACGGTTGCGGAGCGCGCGGGGATGCCGCGGCCTGTCGCTTTCGCGCGGGGCAGCTCGCCGGCGGCGAGGCGGGCGATGCGCTGATCGCCGAGGCGTACGCCTGGGCGGAGGCGCAGCGGGTGGCCAATCCGGCGGCGATGTTCGACTATCTCGCACCGGGATTCGACGGGAGGCGCTGACGGATGCAGCGGGATCGAGACGAGGTCGACGCGATTGCGCGGCGGATGGCCGCGGCCGCGGCGGCGGGCGTGCGGGCGCGAGCGGCAGCCGACGGCTTCGCGCTGCGCGACGCGCACGCCAAGGGCCACGCCTGTGCGCACGCGACGTTCGAGGTGGCCGGCGACCTGCCGGACGAGCTGGCCCACGGGCTGTTCGCGAACCCGGGGCGTTATCGCGCGTGGATTCGCTTCTCCAACGCGGCCGCGCGCGTGCGGCCGGACCGCCGGCGCGACGTCCGCGGCATGGCGATCAAGGTGATGGGGGTCGACGGCGAGGCCGCGACCGGCGGCCGCGCGACGACGCAGGACTTCTTGTTGATCGACACGCCGCGGTTCTTCGTGGCGACCGCGCGCGACTACGAGGCGTTCGAGCGCGGCCGGCTCGGCTTCTTGCTGCGCCATCCGGCGGCGCTGCGCGCGCTCGCTTGCATGTTGCGCGCGCCGCGCCACCCGCTCGCTTGCACGTACTTCGGCGTCACACCGTACCGGCTCGGCGACGGCGCGATGCGGTTCCGCGCGGTGCCCGACGGGCGGCCGGCGGCGCGCAAGCTGGCGCGCGGCGAGCCGGACGCGCTGTTCGTCGCGCTGTTCGACGCGCTCGCCGCCGGCTCCGCGCGGTTTGCGTTCGAGGTGCAGCGCCTGGCGGTGCGAAACGGCGGCGCGGTCGAGCCGCTCGGACCGTATCGGCGGGTCGCCACCATCGACATGCCCGCGCAGAACGTCGCGCACGGCGATCAGGTATGGTTCGGCGAGCAGCTCGCGTTCTCGCCGTGGACCGCGCTGGCGGCGCACGCGCCGCTCGGCGAGATCAACCGCGTGCGCCGCCGCGTGTACGCGGCCGTGTCCGCCGCGCGCCACGCGGTCGACGGCGAGCCGGCGCGCGAGCCGGACCCGTCGTCCGTCGACCGCCTGCACCGCACGGAACGGCTGCATCCGTCGGTGCACCAACACACGCCACAGGACGAGTTCGCCGCCGCCGCAGCGATCGCGCCCGGTCACCGGGCCGCCGTGGTCGACGCGCTCGCCGCGATCGACGCCGAGCTGCCGAAGGGCGGCCCCCCGCCCGCGGGCGACGTGGCGCTGCCGCTTCACCGGCTCGACACGCTTCACTTCGCGCGGCTCGTCGTCATCCGCGACGACCTGGTGCTCGCGTGCAACTTCGACGGCGCGCGCGACGCGTTCGTCGACGCGCTCGTGGCCGCGTGCGGCGACGGGCTCGACGCGTTGTTTCGCCACTGCGAGGGCTACCCGGGGCGCGAGCGACTGGCCGAGTTCTTGCGCGCGCGCGCGGTGCGAGCGGAGGCGTTCTACACGGGCACGCCGGGCCGATCGGTCCACCGCATCCGCGCCGAGGCGGACCTGCGCCGGCGGATCGACGACTTCCTCGACCGCGGCGCGCCGCCCGGCGGCTGGTCGGCGGTGCCGCCCGAGCAGATCCGGCGCCGCATCCAACGGTTCGTCGCGACGCGGGTGTCCAAGGAGTGGCTGATGCGGCCGCCGCCCGCCCCGCGCAACTGGCGGCCCGTCGCCAACGCCGCCGCGGGCGCGCTGGCGATCGCGCTGCCGGCGCTCGCGATCGCGGTCGCCGGTGTGCGCGGCGCCGCGGCGGTCGCGGCGGTCGCCGTCGCCGGCCTGCTCGCGTACGTCGCGTTGCGCGCGCGCCTGCTCGCACACGACGTCGCCGACGACGCGGTGCGCCGGCCGGTGGCGGCCGACGCCGACCCGATCGAAGGGCCCGTTCCCGTGCAAAACTGGCTCACCCACGTCGCCACCGTCAAGCCGAGCCGCTTCCGCATGCGGCTGTTGCGCACCGTGCTGCGCGTGGTCGACCTGCGCGCGCGCTACGAGTTCAACCAGGGGCACCTGGCCGGCATCCCGAGCATTCACTTCGCGCGGTGGATGTTGCTTCCCGGCCGGCGCCTCGTGTTCTTCAGCAACTACGACGGGACGTGGGACGCGTACCTCGACGACTTCATCGAGCGCGCGGCGGACGGCCTCACCGGCGTGTGGAGCAACACGGAGGACTTTCCGCGCACGCGCCCGGTGTTTCGGTTCGGCGCCACCGACGACCGCGCGTTCAAGCAATGGACGCGCGCCCACCAGGTCGACACCCAGGTCTGGTACAGCGCGTACCCCGACCTGACGGTGGCCGAGATCAACCAGAACAGCGCCATCCGCGCCGGGTTGTACGGCGACCTGCGCGGACCGGCGCTGCGCCGGTGGCTGCGGCGGTTCGGGAGGGCGGCATGACGCTCGCGTTCGACGACATTCAGGGGATCGCGCTGCGCGGCTACGGCGAAAAGCGCCACGCCGCCTACGCGCTGGTGCGCTTCGCGGACCCGGTCGCGGCGCGCGGCTGGCTCGCGCGCGTCGACGTGACCGCCGCGACGGACTGCCGGCGTCCCGGCCATCCCGGCGAGGACGACCGCCGGGCGCGGCGGCGCGCCGAGCCGCTGGCGGTCAACGTCGCGCTGTCGGCGGCGGGCCTGCGCGCGCTCGGCTACGCGGACCGCGCGGTGCTGTCGCGCGCGTTCTGGGCGGGCATGGCGGCGGACCGCGCGCGGCGCGCCACCGGCGACCCGGCCCCGGACCAGTGGGAGTGGTCGGATGCCCGCGTGCACGCGGTCGTGCTCGCGTTCGCCGCCACCGCCGAGGCGGTCGACCGGGCGCTGGCGGACCTGCGCGCCGAGCGCGGCCTGACGGTCGTGCGCGTGTTGCCGACCGTCGACCTCGGCGGGGTCGAGCACTTCGGGTTTCGCGACGGCATCTCGCAGCCGCGGCTCGTGCCCGCGCCGGGCGAGCGCGGCGACCCGCCCGGCGAGTTCGTGTTCGGCTACCCGGACGCGCGCGGCCGGGTGGACGGCCGCGCCGACATCCGTTGTAACGGCAGCTATCTGGTGTTCCGCCAGCTCCGCCAGGACGTGCGCGCGTGGTGGGCGGCGATGGCGCGCTTCGCCCCGCCGCTGCCCGGGCGCGGCGACGGCGACGCGCGTGTGTGGTTGGCGTCGAAGCTCGTCGGCCGCTGGCCGTCCGGTGCGCCGCTGGCGTTCGCGCCCGACGTCGACCCGGGCGCCGGCGCGGTGCCCGCCGACGGCTTCGGCTATCGCGACGACCCGGACGGCCTGCGGTGTCCGGTGGGCGCGCACATCCGCCGCACCCACCCGCGCGACGGGCTGTTCGGCGACACGGCCGAGCAGGCGCGGCGTGTCACCGAGCGCCACCGCATCCTCCGGCGCGGGCGCCCGTACGGCCCGCCGACCGGCTTGTCCGCGGCCGACATGGCGCGGCGGCCGGAGGCGATCGACGGCGCGGATCGCGGTCTGCACTTCCTGTGTCTCAACGCCGACCTCGTGCGCCAGTTCGAGTTCGTCCAGCAGACGTGGGCGAACAACGGCAAGTTCGGCGGCCTCGCCGACGACCCGGACCCGCTGGTCGGCCGGTGGCCGCGCCGTCACGCCACCGTTCCGCGCGATCCGGTGCGGCTGCGGCTCGTCGGCTTGCCCGAGGTGACGGAGCTGCGGGGCGGCGGCTACTTCTTCTTGCCCGGCGTGCGCGCCCTGCGCGCGATCGCGGCCGGTGCGGACTTGGCGGCGCCGCCCGGGCCGGTATGATGACGACGATGCGATGCGCGCGAGGGTGGGTGATCGCCGTCGCCGTCGCCGTCGGCTGCGGCGGCCGCAGCGTGCCCGAGCGGAGCCGGCCGGAGTCCGGGGCGGACGCGGCGCCGCCCGCGGCCGAGCCGGCGGGACCGCCGCTGGTCAAGCGCTCGGAGATCGGCCTCGTCATCGACGGCGGGCGCGTCGAGCTGTCCATCACCAACGAGGTCGGCGCGGTCGACCTCGTGCCGGTCGCGGAGGTCGACGGCCCGTGCGCCGAGGTGCCGCCGGTCGCCGGCGGCGTGTGGGGCGTGCGGTGCGCGTCGGTCCGCCTCGAACTGGTCCACCGGCCCCCGGACCTCGTCGTGCTGCGCGCGCCGGCCGGCGACGAGCCGCCGTCGTTCGACGTGTGGCGCGCGGTGCGGTTGCCCGAGGGCGGCCGCATCGAGTTCGTGCGGTAGGCGCCGGTTTCGCTGCGGCCGCCCGCGCCGACATACCCGCGTCGACGGAAGCAGCCCCGAGGCGGCCCCGGCGCGTCGTGCGGTTGTGGGGGGCGACGGCGCCGTACGCGCCATCTGGATCCGCCCCCCCAAAAAAAGGGGAGAAATGCCGCTCGCAGGATGGTAGATCCGTGGAGTAGGGTAGGGGCAAGGCGGTGTGAGCATGAAGCCGGAACTCGACAGTGCGGAGCTGATCGCCCAGCTCGAAGAAGCGCAGGACGTGGCGGGGCTCGGCAGCTGGCACTGGGACGTGCGCGCCGACGTCGTGACCTGGTCGCGCAAGCTCTACGAGATTTACGGGCTCGACCCGGAGTCGTTCGGCGCGTCGTACGCCGCCTACCTCGAGCGCGTGCACCCCGACGACCGCGAGCGGGTCGACCGCATCGTGCGCACCGCGCTCGAAACCCGGCAGGACATGGCGTTCGAGGAGCGGATCGTGCGGCCGGACGGCCAGGTTCGCTGGCTGCGCAGCGTCGGCCGGGTGCGCCTCGGACCGGACGGCGAGGTCGCCGGCATGACCGGTACCTGTCTGGACATCACCGGCGAAAAGCAGCGCGCGATCGCGCTCGAGGAACTGGAGGCCTACGCGTACACCGTGTCGCACGACCTCAAGCAGCCGCTGCGCGCGGTCGACGGGTTTGCGCGCGCGCTCGCCGAGGAGTACGGCGACCGGCTCGACGACACCGCGCGCGAGTACCTCGACCGGATCGCGGCGGCGGTCGAAAAGATGTCCGGCATGATCGACGGCCTGCTCGCGCTGTCGCGCGTCGCGCGCGGGGCTCGCACTTCCGAGCCGGTCGACCTCGCCGCGCTCGCTCGCCGCGCGGCGGCGGACCTGCGCGCGGCCGACCCGCGGCGCGACGTCCGCTTCGACATCGCGGAATCGCTCCCGGTGGCCGGCGATCCGCGGCTGCTGGCGATCTTGGTCGACAACCTGCTGGGCAACGCGTGGAAGTTCACGGCCGGCCGCGCGCCGGCGGTGATCGAGGTGGGCCGCACCGGCGACGGCGCCCTGTTCGTGCGGGACAACGGCGCCGGGTTCGATCCGACTGCCGCGGCGGACCCGTTCGAGCCGTTCGCGCGGCTGCACTCGTCCAGCGAGT
Organism: Deltaproteobacteria bacterium; assembly: GCA_003696105.1. Taxonomy (NCBI): domain Bacteria; kingdom Pseudomonadati; phylum Myxococcota; class Myxococcia; species Deltaproteobacteria bacterium. The sequence continues at coordinate 10,246 of RFGE01000306.1, forward strand.
TTGCCGGGACGGGGGTCGGCCTGGCGACCGTCAAGCGGATCGTCGACCGCCACGGCGGCCGCGTATGGATCGAATCGGCGCCCGGCGCGGGGACGACGGTCTACTTCACCCTGCCGTAACCGGCATCCGGCGCCGGAGGACTACCGGGGGCTTGGGTCGCTCGCACCGCGCTCGCGAGGCGGTCAGAACCCGAACTGCAGCCCGAGGTTGACGTCGAGCTCGACGGCGAAGTTGGGCTGCACGCCCTGGAACTCGTCGACCACGGGGATGCCCGCGATCGCGTTGATCTCGGCGATGAACGCCACCGGCCCGCCGAGCGGCTTGCGGTAGCCGACGCCGCCGGCGACGAGCAACGGGCCGCTGGCCGCGGTGTCGATGTCGCCCTTGCCGTCGGCGGGCGGGGGCGTGAGCTTGACGGTGTGGCGGATGACGCCGCCGCCGATGCCGCCGCTGAGCACGACGCCCGCGCCGGTGGCCGACGGGGCGTAGCGCACGCGCACCAGCGCGCCCGGCGCGCCGGTGGACGCCTCCTCGCGGTTGGCATCGAGCGGAAAGCCCATGCGGAACGCGGCCGACAGCGTGAGCTGCGGCGACAGGTACACGCCCAACTCCGAGAACAGGTGGAACACGGCCGGCGCGAAGCAGCAGCCCACGTCGGCGTTGAGCTGTTCGGTCGTGCCGCTCACGTAGCCGCCGCCGCTGCCGGCGGCCACCGACAGGAACACCGTGTCGCCGCCCGCGGTCGCCGTCGCGCCGACGCTGGCGTCTGCGCCCGCGTCGCCGTCACCGTCGCCGCGCCCCCGTGCGCCGCCGCCCGCGAGCACGTCGGGCACCTCGTCGGCGCCGGTCACCTCGAGCAAGTGCGGCGATTGTCGCGACCCGCTGGCCGCGATCGCCTTGCCGGCGGCGTTCTCGGCCGCGATGAAGTAGTGGACCCACGGGCCGTGCAATGCCTTGCCCGGGATGGCGGCCTCGTAGTCGCAGGCGCCGGAGCGCTGCATCGGCACCGCGCGGAACTCGGTCGAGCCGTCGGCTCGGTAGTACAGCACCACCCGATCGGCCTGCAGCGACGGCGCCACCTTGGCCGTCACCGTGCGGTCGGCGCCGGCGGGAGCCGTGTCCAGCGGCACGTGTTGGACCCCGGTGAGCGCGTCGCAGCCGCCGCTGGCCGCCTTGCCCTTGCCGCCGCCGGATCCGACGCCCGCCTCCGCGCGCACCTCCTCGAGCAGGTCGCGCATTTCGGCGGTGCGGTACGCGTCGTCGAGCTGGATCGACGGATCGATCGATACGGCGTCCATGAACGCGAGCTTGGCGCTGTCGATGTCCTCGAGCCCGGCGAAGTACACGATCCCCAGATACATGTACGCCTCGGCCAGCGCCTTGCTCCGCTCGAGGTGGTTCTTCTTCGCGAGCACCACGGCCTCGAGCAGCAGCTTGCGCGCCTGCTCGTACTCGAGCATGTCGAAGTGCTCCATGGCCTTCTTGGTGTGCTCGCGCACCTGCGCCTCGGCCTTGGGCCCGGCGGTCGCCGTGCCCGCGGTGACGAGCACCAGGAGCAGGGCTGCGACACCGGATCGCAACACGGTCGTCATGAGCCGCTTTTAGCACACGGCCGCCCGGCCGTTGGCGCGCGCCCGCGCGCAGCCGCTGACAGGCCGGTCCGTCCGGGTCGGCTGCTCCGGCGGGTCAGTCGCCCTCGGGAACGAGCAAGAAGTGGGCGTTCGCCGCCGCGATCGGCCGGTCCGGGTCGTCCTGCCACGCCCATGCGCGGACGTTGGCGACGCGGCGCCCGTGGCGGATGAACTCCGCGCGCGCGAACGTATCCAGCGGCTTGCCCGACCGCAGGTATTCCACCGTGATGTTGATGGTCTTGGGCAGCTTGACCGTCTCGGCCTCGACCAGCAGCTTGAACACGGCGGTCGATTCGAGCAGGGCGCCGAGGGTCCCGCCGTGCAGCGCCTGGATCCTCGCGTTGCCGATCAGGTGATCCGAGAACGCGAGCCGCCCGACGAGTTCGCCGTCGCGCAGGTGCATCGAGATGCCCATGAATTGCAGATACGGAATCAGCCGCACGAGCCCGTCGACGTTCCCCGTGTCGCGGGCCAGCCGGATCGCGTCGAACATCGCGCGGCTCACGGCGACTCCGCAGCGGCGGCGGACGTCTTGCCGTCCGCGAAGATGACGAACGTACCCGCGGCCGACGCGATCGGATCGGCCGGGTCGTCGTGGTAGGCGAGCGCGCGCACGAACGCGACGTGGCGCGTGCACTTGTAGCAGGTGGCGTGGCAGCGCACGTCCGCGCCGGGGGTGGTCGGCTTGAGGTAGTCGATGCGCAGGTCGAGCGTCGCGATGCGCAGCGGCTTGCGCAGCACCACGAATACGGCGACGCCGCAGGTCGCGTCGATCAAACTGGTGATCGCGCCGCCGTGCAAGAAGCCGGTCTCGGGATTGCCGATCAGCCGGTCGGCGTGCGGCAGCACCGAGATCGCGCCGTCCGGCGCGAGGTCCGCGATCTGCAAGCCCAGCGCCTTGTTGTGCGGCACCGCGTTGGCGAACCACTGGTTGACGACCTCGACGGTCGGTTGGAAACCCGCCACGCGCGGCAGTATAGTGGACCGCGTCGTGGAAGTCTTCGCCGGCGACAGCGCGCTGGCCCGGGTGCGCGCGATCGCGGCGCGCCACGGGTTGTCGATCGACCACCCGGACGCGGTGCGCGCGCACGTCGCGGCCCTCGGCGGCGACGCCGGCACGGACGATCGCTCGCTGGCCGACATGACCGACTTGCCGTTCGTCACGATCGACTACGACCAGTCGCGCGACCTCGACCAGGCGGTGTTCGCGGCGCGCCGCGGCGGCGGCTTCGAGGTCGTCTACGCGATCGCCGACGCGGCGTGGTTCGCGCCGCCGGACGGGCCGGTGTTCGCCGACGCGCTCGCGCGCGGCGCGAGCTTCTACCTGCCCGGCCTGATGATCCCGATGCTGCCGCGCGAGCTGTGCGAGGACCTGGCGTCGCTGCGCGAGGGCGTAGACCGGCGCGCGCTCGCGTTTTGCATGCGCGTCGACGCCGACGGCCGCGCGCTTGCGACCGACGTGCGCCGCGCGCGCGTTCGCAGCCGCCGCAAGCTCACGTACGACGGCGTCCAGCGCCACTACGACGAGGGCATCCTCGGCGGCCAGGACTACACGGAGACGCTCGACGTGGTGCGCGAGGTCGGCGTGCGGCGCCGCGCGCTGGCCGACGCGCGCGACGTGGTGCGCTACGACCGGCTCGAACTCGTGCTGGACCTCACCGGTGACGGGCGCCACGTTCGCATCCGCGGCGCGCGGCGCAATCGGGCGCAACAGGTCAACGAGGAGCTGTCGCTCCTGTGCAACGTCGAGGGCGCGCGGCTGCTCGCCGGCAAGCCGGCGGTGTTTCGCGTGCACCCGCCGCCGCCCGCGGAGGCGCTCGACGGACTGTGCGCGGCGATCGAGGAGCTGATCGCCGTACGCCGGCTCGACCCGGCCGTGTGGCGGTGGCGGCGCGCGGAGGGCGAGTCGCTCGCCGACTACGTGGACCGTCTGCCCGACGGCGACCGGCTGTCGGACGCACTCCAGCGCCAGGCGATGTTGATCGCGGAACCGGCGCGTTACTCGACGCGACCCGGTCCGCACTGGGGCATCGGCGCCGCGGCCTACGCGCGGCTGTCGGCGCCGATGCGCGAGATCGTCGGCATCGTCAACGAGCTGGCGCTGGTCGGACCGCCCGCGCCCGCGACCCTCGTCGACCGCGCGGTCGACGCGGGCAACCGCGCGCGCGACCTTCAGCGCCAACTCGACAAGGACGCGCACCGCGTCGCGCTCGACTGGCTGTTCGAGCGCGATCGGGCCAGGCCGCTCGGGCAGCGCCCCGTGCGGACCGGCACCGTGATGGGCGCCAAGGCGACCAAGCTGTACGTGCGGCTCGACGAGCCGCCGATCGAGGTCAAGGTGTACGGCGACTATCGGGTGGACGGTCGTTTCGAGGTCGTCGCCGGCCGCCGGCGGATCCGCGTGGGCGACGAGGTCGCGGTGGTGGTCGCGGACCGCCGCGCCGACGACCGGTGGGTGCTGCAGCTCGCGTGACCGGCGGCGAGGCGGATGCGGCGGCCGGCGGGCGGGCGCTGCCGCGCGCGCGATCGGCCGCGCGACGAGTGCCCGATCGCGCCCCGCAGCGGATGGCCGTACGCTATACTCGCGGCGTCGGGGAAGGAGGCGCGGTGAACACGCAGATTCGCACGGTTCTGGAGGCCAAGGGCTCTCACGTCGAGACGATCGGGCCCGATGCGACGGTGGCTGACGCCGTGAGGCGCATGAACGAGGCGCGCATCGGCGCTCTCCTGGTGGTCGACGAGCAGGGCGGGCGGCAGCGCCCCGCCGGCATCTTCACCGAGCGCGACGTGCTCACGCGCGTCGTCGCCGCCGGTCGCGATCCGGCCGCGACCTCGGTGCGGGAGGTGATGAGCACACCTCTGGTCGTGATCCGGCCGGAGACGACGGTGCAGGAGGCGATGATGGTCGTCACCGAAAAGCGCTGCCGCCACTTGCCGGTCATGCGCGGCGACGACCTCGTCGGCCTCGTGTCGATCGGCGATCTCACCCGCGCGCTGCTGCGGGAGCAGCAGGCCAAGATCGACGATCTGGTCACGTACATCACCTGGGGGTGACCGATCGGCGCGCGCGGCGCGCCCGCGTATACTCCGCGCGTGGTGCGCATCTGCTTCGTCTGCCTCGGCAACATCTGCCGGTCCCCGACCGCGGAGGCGGTGATGCGGCATCTGATTCGCGAGCGCGGCCTCGACGACCAGATTGTCGTCGACAGTGCCGGCACGGACGCCTACCACGCGGGGGAGCCGCCGGACGCCCGCGCGGTGGCGGCGGCGCGTCGCCGCGGCATCGAAGTCGGTGGCACCGCGCGCCGCTTTCGCCGCGCCGACTTCGCCCGGTTCGACTACGTGATCGCGATGGACACCGACAACTACGACCGCCTGCGCAGGCTCGCTCCCGACGCCGCTGCCCGCGCCAAGGTGCACCTGCTTCGGTCGTTCGACCCGAACGCCGGCGACGATCTGGACGTGCCCGACCCGTACTATGGCGGCCGCGCCGGGTTCGATCGCGTGCTCGACCTGTGCGACGCCGCGTGCCGGGGCCTGCTCGACCGCATCGCGCCATGACGCCGCACGTGGCAGACGCGGTCGCGCGCCGTCTCGGTGCGGCGGTCGTCGGGGCGCGCCCGGTCGGCGGCGGCGACATCAACGACGCCTACGCGGTCGACCTCGCCGACGGCCGGCGCGTGTTCGTCAAGGTCAACGCGCGCGCGCCGGACGATCTGTTCGCCGCCGAGGCCCACGGCCTCGCGTGGCTCGCCGAGGCGGCCGCTTTGCGCGTGCCGAAGGTGCTCGCCATCGGGCCGGCGTTCCTGGTGCTCGAATACCTGGCGCCCGGCCGCCGCGCGCGCGACTACGACGAGCAGTTCGGGCGCGGGTTGGCGGCGCTGCACCGGTTCGGCGCGCCGCAGTTCGGCCTCGACCGGGACAACTACATCGGCCGGCTGCCGCAGGCGAACGCGCCCTGCGCGGACTGGGCCGAGTTCTATCGGTCGCGGCGGCTCGTGCCCCAGGTGCGGCGGGCGGCGGACGCCGGGTGGATCGGCGGCTCGTTGCGAGCCTCGCTCGACCGGCTGTGCGACCGCATCGACGTCGCCGTCGGCCCGGCGGAGCCGCCAGCGCGGCTGCACGGCGACCTGTGGTCGGGCAACGCCCACGTGGGCCCGGCCGGCGAGCCGTGCCTGATCGACCCGGCCGCGTACGGCGGCCACCGCGAGGTCGATCTGGCGATGATGCAGCTATTCGGCGGGTTCGGCGCGCGGGTCTTCGATGCGTACGCCGAGGCCTACCCGCTGGCGCCCGACTGGCGCGACCGCATGCCGCTTTACCAGTTGTACTTTCTGCTCGTGCACGTGAATCTGTTCGGAGCCGGGTACGTCCCGCAGGTCGAGGCCGCGCTGCGCCGTTGCCCGTAGCGCGCGCCGCCGCCGTGCGGGGGGCGGCGGGGAACGCGCACGTCGCTACCACGGCGCGATCGCGGCCACCGTGCGCGCGAGGTCGACGACGCCGTGCGGGTCGGGGTCCGGCGGTGCGGTCCCGCGCAGCTCGGCCAGCCTCCCGCGCGCGGCGAGCCCGAAGGTCTCGAGCCCGCATCCGGCGGCGCGCGCGGCGGCCTCGGCGAAGATGTCGGCCGCGCGGGCGTCGTCGCCGGCCCGATGGGCGAGCGCGCCGAGAACCAGCGCGCCGGCGAGATCGCCGTACGCGACCTGCTCGCGCCGGAGCTTGCGCGCCAGCCGGCGGATCGCCCCGTGGTGACGTTCGTCGCCGGTGAGCAGCAGCAGGCGCGCGCGCAGCCACCGCGACACGATCCGCACGATCTGGACGTAGCGCAGCAGCGACGCGTCCAGGCGGTCGAGGCGCGCGAGCAGCTCCGGCACGCGGTCGGAGGCGCGCTCGTAGCACGCGATGACGCACTCCGCTTCCAACTGATAATAATGTTGTAACTGAAACTCGTCGCTGGGCGCGTTCCACCGGGCTTTTGCCAGATGGTGGCGCGCGCGGTCGGGCTGGTCGGCGGCGAGCCAACCCCACACGGAGGTCCGCCGCAGCGTCGTCTCCGCGTACAAGTCGCCCCGGCGGCGCGCGTCCTGAATCCACTCGCGCGCGGCGTCGCGCACCTCGGCAAAGCGCCCGCCGAAGCGCAGGCAGAACATCCGGAACACGCGCGCGTTGATCAAACCCCAGTGGGCAAACGGCAGCCGCAAGAATGCGTCCTCGGCGGCTTCGAGCAGGCGAATTGCCTCGTTCACGTCCCCGGCGAAGTAGCGGATGAGGCCGTCGGCGAGTTGCGCCCACGCCGGCACCGACGCGTCGTCGAACTCGACGGCGAGTTGGCGGGCAGTGGCGACGTAGCGCGCGGCCCGCGCGCGCGGTCCCGACCCCCAGCAGGCGAGCGTGATCGCCTCGTCGCACATGCCCTGGGCGATCCGGTGCGGCTCGCCCGTGCGCAGGGCCGCGAGCATGCGGCGCGTGTGAAAGATCTCGCCGTGCACCGGATCGATGAACGCGAGGCCGTGCGCCATCCGCGCGAACACGTCGATCTTGGTGAAGTGCAGCGGCGGCACTTCGTACGCGCGTCGCGCGCGAAACCGAAATCCGCGCACGCGCAGGCGGCCGCGCAGCCACAGGAGCCGGAGCACCGACCGGATGGACGACGCGGGCAGCGACTCGCCCACCTCGGCCAGAACCCGGTCGACCATGGCGAGGCCCTCGTCGAAGTGTCCGCTCATGAGCGCCTGCTCGGCCGCGCGCCCGTGGCAGTCGATGCGCGTGTTCGCATCCGCGTGCTCGGCGGCCGCGGCGTACTCGGCCGCGGCCGAGATGCCGCGGCCTGCGCTCGCGAGCGCGTTGGCGAGCGCGTAGTGGACCGGCCCGCGCTCGGCGGCAGGCAACACGTCCAGCTGCAGCGCGAAGCGGTACAACGCGGCCGCGCGGTCGAATGCGAGCTGCTCGTAGGCTCGCTCGGCGGCCGCGAGCGCGTGTTGGAGTGCGAGGTCCGCACGGCCCGCGGCGGAAAAGTGGATGGCGAGCGCCTCCGGGTCGACGTCGTCGCTGACCGCGAGCGCCTTCGCGATGCGCATGTGGACCTCGCGGCGCTGGTCGTCGTCGAGCCCGCGCGCGGCGGCGTCGCGCACGCGATCGTGGTACGGCTCGATCTTGTCGTCGGCGCGGGCGCCCGTGCAACGGACGAGGCGGGCGTCGACGAGGTCCAGCACGATGCGGCCGTGCTGCGCGCCGAGCCGCGCCGCGTCGCGCGCGACGTCCACTCGCAGGGGCACGCTCGCGAGCGCCACCGTCGACAGCAGCGCGCCGTGCGCGTCGGACAGGGCCGCGATGCGGTGGGCGAGGAGCGAATCGACCGTGAGGCCGGTCTCGAGCGAGTGATCGTCGGGAAGGGCGGCGTAGTAGGTCGCCAGCTCGGTGGCAAACAACGGGTTGCCTTTGGCCTCCGCGACGATGTGGTCCACCAGGGCGGCGGGGGCGTCCGGCGCGTGGGCCCCGACGATGGCGCGAACGTCGTCGTCCTTCAGTGGGCCGATGTCCAGTCGGGTCGCGGCGAACGCGCGGTCTCCGACCTCTTCGCGCACGGCCCGCAGAAATGGGCTCGAGTCGACCGCGTCGCTGCGCGCGGCGCCGACGAACAGCACGCCGCGCATCGGGCTGCGCAGCCACTGCGCGACGAACTCCACACTGTCGAGATCGCCCCACTGCAGGTCGTCGATCACGGCGACGACCGGCTGGGCGTCCGCGAGTGCCTCGATCGCCGTGCGCAGTCCGGCGAACGCGCGGCGCCGGCGCTCGATCGGATCGTAGGGAGACGGCGACGGCTGCCAGCGCATCTCACCGAGGGGGATGCGAGCGATCGGAAACACCGGCGACATGACGTCGAGCGCGTCGCGGATGGCGTCGCTGAGGTCCGCTCGCTTGCGGACGTTCGCGCACAGCGCATCGACCAGACCGTCGAGCGCCTTGTGCGGGATCGTCTCGCGCTCGTAGCAGCGGCCGCGGAGGACCACGGCGCCGGCGCGCGCCGCGCGCTCGCAAAACTGGTCGAGCACGGTCGTCTTGCCGATGCCGGACGGCCCGGTGACGAACACGCTCGCCCCGCGAGCGGCACCGGTGGCGGGCACGCGCTGTTCGAGTCGCGCGAGTTCGTCGGACCGGACCGCCACGCGCCGGTCGGCTTGCGACGGATGGGTCGTTGCGCCCGCCGACTCGGCGCCGAGCAGCGCGAAGATCTCATCCGCCGCCGGGCGCGCCCGCGGATCGGGGTCGAGCAATGCGACGGCCAGCGACGCCAGGTCGCGGGCGGCAGGCGGCAGGTCGGGGCGCCGTTGGTCGGGCGGAACCGGCCGCGAGGGCTCGGGCGCAATGGCGAGCGTGGCTGGCCGGTCGGGAAACGGGTGCAGCCCCGTGAGCGCTTCGTACAGGACGACACCAAAGCTGTACCAGTCGCTCGCGGGCGTCGGACGTTCGCCGGCGAGGACCTCGGGCGCCATGTAGCGCGGCGTGCCGGCGATGCCCCCGCCGGCGTCCTCGTCGTCGTGCAGCGCCTCCAGGATGATGCCGAAGTCCAACAAGACGACGCGGCCCGCGTGGGTGACGAGGATGTTCGATGGCTTGATGTCGCAGTGGATGCGGCCGTGCTCGTGCAGCGCGTGGATGCCCGCGGCGAGCTGGCGCGCCGCCGCGCGCAGCCGGTCGGGGTCGGCCGGCGTGCGCAACACGCGGCGCGACGGTCGCGAGGTTGGGGCGCCGCTCGGCGTCGCGGTCCCACTCGGCGACGCCGGGACGGTCGGAGCGGTTCGGGCGATGCTCGTGGTGGTTGCGGCATTGCACGCGACCGCGGCCGTCGGCGCGGCCTCGTCGCCGGCCGTCGCGACGCGCGCGCCGACGTAGTCGAAAAACGGCACGCCGTCGACGAGTTCCATCACGAGGCGCCAGCCGTCGTCGTCGGCCTCGAATTCGTACAGGCGCACCAGGTTCGGGTGCTGGATGTTGGCGAGCAGGCGGAACTCGCGCTTGAACCGCAGCAGCGAGTGCGCGTCGCGCCGCAGCAACGTCTTGACCGCGACCCGCTCACCGGTCTCCCGGTCGACCGCTTCGTGGACGGCGCCCATGCCCCCGCGACCGAGCGGGCGGACGATCGCGTACCGCGGCGTATCGCTCAGCATCCGACCCCTCGATCGGCGGGCGTCGGTCCGCTACCGAGGATCGCGCGGCACATCGCGGGGCCAGCAAATCGGGCCGGCGAAGCCAGCGCGGCCCCGGTCGAGGACGGCCGACGCCGCCGGCATCGCGTGGGGTTCGCGAGGGCGATCGCAGACGGGTGCACTCCCGGACGGATTATCGCATGGCGCGCGCGGTCGCGGTGCCCGCGGACGCGCAGTGCCGTCGGCCCCCGAGGCCGATGGCCGCTACGCCTCCCGGTCCGCCACCGGCTCGGTATCGAGCCGCGCGGCGACCGCGCGGTCGAGCGCGCGATCGAGCGCGTCGTGGCGGAGGATGCCGACGACGGCGTCCGAGTCGGCGGCGCACACGGGCAGCGCCGCGGCGCCGGTGGTGCGGAACGCGCGCAGCGCGGTGTACAGGTCGTCGGTCTCGCGCACGCGCGGCACCGGCACGGCCACGTCGTCCGCGATCACGTACGGGTGGGCCTCGACCAGCAGCGCGGCGCGCAGCGCGTCGAGCGAGACGATCCCGCGGCTGCCGTCCGGCCGCGCGACGAGCACCGCCGGTGCGTCGCCCTCCGCCATGGCGCGCAGCACGTCGTCGACGTGGGCCCCGGGCGCCACCTCGGGCAGCATCGCGCCGCGGTCGATTACGTCGCCGGCGCGGATCGACCGCAGCAGGTTGGCGACCGCCGCGTCGCGGTGGGCGGGCGACTCGATGCGGCTGCGGACCTGGCTGCGGTAGAGCGTCACCCGCCGCAGCGCCGCATACGCGATCGCCTCGGCGAGCATCAGCGGTACGAGCAGGTCGTAGCTGCCGGCAAGCTCGCACACCATGAACAGCGAGCTGATCGGCACGTTGGCGATGCCGCCGAAGAACGCGGCCATGCCGACGAGCGCGAACGCCCCGGGCTGCGGCACGACGCTCGGGGCGAGCTGGTGAAACAGGACGCCGAAGCCGCCGCCGACGAGCGCGCCGATGACCAGCGACGGGCCCATGTCGCCGCCGGCTCCGCCCGAGCCGATCGTGAGCGACACCGCGACCATCTTGAGCGCGGCGAGGCCGAACAGGACGAGCCAGAGGCGCTGGCCCTGCGGGTCGCCGTCGACGCCGGTGATCGCGTGCTGGGCCAGGCCGTAGCCGGCGCCGAGCGCCTGCGGCATCCACAGCGCGAGCAACCCGAGCAGCAGCCCGCCGATCGCCGGCCGCGCCCAGCCCGGCACGGGCAGCTTGGCGAACATGCGCGTCTCGGCGGCGTGCAGCAGGCTGGTGAACAGCGCGCCGACGAAGCACAGGCCGACGGCCATCGCCCCGTAAAGTGGCAGCGCGCGGGGGTCGAACGCGTAGCGGTGTTCGGTGGCGAACACGTGGCCGCTGCCGAACGCGAGCACGACGATCGAGTAGCCGGTGACCGACGCGATGATCGCCGGGATCAGCGCGTCGCTCTCGAAGTCGTCGCGGTAGAGCACTTCGACCGCGAACAGCGCGGCGCCAAGGGGCGTGCGGAACATCGCGCCGATGCCGGCCGCCGCGCCGGCGACCAGCAAGATGCGGCGCTCGCGCGGCCCGAGCTTGAGCCAGCGCGCCAACAGCGAGCCCATACCCGCCGACACCTGCAGCGTCGGCCCCTCGCGACCCGCCGCGCCGCCGGTGCCGAGGGTGAGCGCCGACGCGATCGCCTTGACGACCGGGATGCGCTTTTGCATCTGCCCGGTCCGCGAGTGAAACGTCGCGATGTAGGCGTCGCCTCCGGGGCCGGCCGCCGCGGGCGCCAGGTAGTGGACGAGCAGGCCCGCCACCAGCGCGCCGGCCGCCGGCAGCACGGCGACGAGCCACCAGCGCGTCGCGCCCGCCGCCGCCTCCGGCGTGACGTGGGCTTCGCCCCCCGCGCGGGGCAGCGGCAGCCGCGCCAGTTCGTCCAGTGCGAACCAGTGCGCCCACTCGATCGCGACGAAGAACAGCGTGGCGAAACAGCCGGCGAGCGCCCCGACGAGCAGCGACTGCAGCAGCAGCCGCCACATCTGTTGCAGGTCGACGTCCTGCCACGACGCGAGCACGGTCGACGGCGTGCGAAGCAGGTCGCGCAGCGCGTCGAGCGTGAAGGGACCGCGTGAGGGTGGCTCGGCCACCGATCGAAACAAGCGCACGCGCGCGCGCGCGTCAAGCGGCGGCGGCGCGGATGCGCGCCATCCGGCGCACCCGGCGGCGGCGCGCAGCCGGGTGCCGACCGCGCGGCGCGATCGCGGTCCGCGGCGCGGCGGTGCGATCGCGGTCCGCGCGCTACGCGGTCACCGCAGCTCGCCCGACGGCGGCTCGACCCCGAAGTGGCCGAGCGCGCCGACGCGAACCACGCCCGGGCCGCCCGGCGCGTAGAAGTTGCCGCCGACCGCGTAGGCGTGACCGGGCACGCCGGCGAACACCGCGTGCAGATCGATGACCGGCGGCTGCGCGGTGTCGTCGCGCCACGCCCCGTCCGGGCTGCGACGTAGCTTCACGCCCCCCATGCCGACGACGTACACGTCGCCGTCGTCGGCGCGGCTCACGCCGTTGAAGATGCCGGCCGGGATGCCCGGATCCTCGACCGTCCAGCCGTCCGCGGCGCGCCGGCACGCGACGGCCGGCGGGCCGCCCACGGCCCACACCTCGCCGCCGCCGCCCGCCACGGTAAACAGCGTGGCCGTCACGTCGCCGCACGACTCGCGTCGCCACGCGTCGCCGTCCCACCGCCAGATCGCGCCGCGCTGGCCGACCGCCCACACCGCGTCGGCGGCCGCGCCCCAGACCTTGAACAGGGCCGCGTCGACGCCGTCAGGGGTCGCGTCGATCCACTGGCCGTCCACCAGCCGCAGGATCACGCCGGCCGGCGGATCGGCCAGCGCGTCGCCGCCGACGGCCCACACGTCGCCGCCGGCGCCCCAGATGCCGTACAGGGTGAGTTCGGTCGGCGTCGCCATCGCGACGGCCTGCGCGCCGTCCCAGCGGACGACGCGGCCGCGTTCGCCGACGGCGTACACGTCGCCGCCGCCGTCGCCCCACACCCACCACAGCGTGTCGCCGGAGCCGGTGTCGATCTCGGTCCACGCCGTGCCGTCGTAGTGCAGCGCGATCGCGCCGAGGCCGTTGCCGAGGCCGCCGCCGACGGCGACCACGTCGTCGGGGCCGCCGGCCCACACGCTCAGCAACGCGCGGTCGACCTGGTCGGGGCCGAGCACCTCGGTCCACGCTGGCGCCGGATCGTCGCCGCACGCCGCGAGCGCCGCGGCCAGCGCCGCCGCGGCGGCCGCGCGACTCACGGGGCGCATACGCTCAACGCGCGCTGGACCTGGTCCATCGGGACCGGCCCCTGGCCTTCGTGGGAGAAGTCCACCAGTGGCTCGCCATCGGCGGCGCGCAGTTGGCTCAGGTCGTAGGTCGCGCCGTCGCCGTCGGTCGCCATGAACCGGCCGGTGCCGAAGCCGTACGCCTCGCGCGCTGCGGCGTCGTCGCACGCCGCGCCCGAGTCGGCGTGACAGCGCGAACACGGTTGCGGTGTAAACGATGTCACGTGCGGCATGTCGACCGCCCAGTTGTAGCCCGGTTTGCCGCTCGCCGTGCGCCGTACCCGGTCGGCGTACAGCTCGATTGGATTGCCGTCGGCGTCGCGGTCGACGCCGGAGAAGAACACCGCCATCGACGGGCACATCGACCGAAGCTTGCCGCGCCGGTCGACGCCGAGAAAGTACAGGTCGAGCGACACGCCCATCCGGCCGGTGACCTCGGCGCCGGGGGTGACTGCGCCGGTGAGCAGGTCCTTTTTCGACTGGCCGTAGTCCATCGTCACGTGGCAACCGAAGCAGTACTGGCGGTAGGCCGTGTGGCAGCCGTCGCACTCGATCACTTCGGTGTGGGAAAACCCGCGGTCGTTGCGGCCCATCGCCTCGACCATGCGCGGGTTGACGCCGCTGGCCAGCTTGTCGGCGATCTGGGTCACGCGCAACTCGCCGCCCATGCGCAACTGCAGGTAGATGCCGTCGTCGCGGCGCACGAGGCGGTCGAGCGGATCGCCGGCGCAGTTCCAGAACCGGTCGGGCGGCCCGCCGGTCGGCGCGCAATCGTCCTCGGCGCCGGGCGGGACCAGCGGGCCGGTCGCGCGGCCCTCGCGGATCGGCTCGTCCACCGTGCCGTGGCAGTTCTCGCAGCGGATCGCGACCTGGAACTTCGACGTCGACCAGATGCGGCCGTCGCCGTGCACGTCGCGGCCGACGTGGCAGTCGGCGCACACCATGCCGGCAGACCAGTGCAGGTCGGGCGGATGCGCCGGGTCGCTGGCCGCGTCGAGATAGAACTCGGGTGGGTGATTGTGCAACGACTCGCCGATGTTCGGAAACGGCGGGTCGTCGGAGAAACCCCACTCGACCACCCCGCGAAACAGCAGGCCGATGCGCGCGCCCTGAAAGTGGCAGCGCTCGCACTGGCTCTCGTCGATCGCCGTCGTGAGCACGTGGCGCTCCGGGTGCGGCGGTCGCTCGCGCACCGCCGACGCGTCCCCCGACAGCGAGATGCCGTCGTCGTTGTACAGCATGTGGCAGGCCGTGCAGCCGCTCGACCGGAAGTTGCCGCGCGCGTCGTTGCGGCCGTAGCTCCACTGGTGGCAGTGGGTGCAGTTTTTCGGGAGGTAGTGGTCGACCGCGGTCGCGACCTGATCGCGCGGCGCGTCGTCCGGCGGCGGCGCGGCCTGCACGACCGATGCTACCGTCCCGCGCGGCAGCGGCGCCGGCGCGAGCGGGTCGTCGAGATCGCGGCTGGCGAACACGGCCTCGCGCCCCTGAAGGCCCGCCTGGAACCGCGGGACGTTGAAGTGGCCGACGAACGTCGCCATCGACGATCGCTGTGCCGCGTAGACGAGCGACTGGTGACAGCCGGTGTCGCTGGCCCCCGGCGCTCCCGACCCGCACGATCGCTCCGCGACGCGGAAGTCCCCCGGGTTGACGAACCGCAGGTAGTCGGGATCGACCTGGTCGAGTTCGGCGACCGACAGGTTCTTGATGTAGCCGTCGCGTTCGGCGACGAACGCGGGTGCCGGCGCGACGTGTGCCGCCGCCTTGTCCGTCGCGGTTGGATCGCCGCCGTGGCACGCGGTGCACGTGAGTTCCGGCGGCGCGGGATGCGCCTGCTCGATGCCCGCGTGGCAGGCGGCTCGGGTGCACGACTCGCCGGAGTCGCCGCCGCCGCAGCCGGCGAGGGCGGCGGCGAGGGCGAGGGCGGCGGCGAGCGCTGCCGCGGCGGCGGCGAGCGTCCGGGGCGCCGCCGGGGGCGCGCTAGAAGCGGCGGAGGATGCCATGACCGGAAGCTTGCGCACTGCGGCCGCCGTCGTCGGTGACCGTCATCAACACGTCCACGGGCTTGTCCTGAATCTCCAGGTCGTCGCCGAGGTCTTCGGACGACACGACCACGGGCACCAGGTACAGAAACCCGTCGGCGCGGCAAAACAGGCGCTCGAGCGGCGTGTCGTCCTTGCGCGCGACGCGGGCCGGACCGTCGGCCGGCTGGTACGTCACCTCCAACCCGATGTGCGCCGACGTCGACAGATTGCGCGCGCGCAGCGCGAACTGCACGGCGAGAAACGTCTGGCCGTTGGACGACAGCGGAATGTCGCCTCCCGGCGCCAGCGGCTCGAAGTCGAGGAACGTCACGGTGTCCGGTACGCCGAGTTCCACGCTCGGCTCGCCCGCGATCGCGCACGCGGACGCCGCATCCGGCTCGCCGTCACCGCCGCCGCACGCGACGGCCAGCGCGGCGGTGGCCGCCAGTGCCAGGTTCCGCATCGATACGACGATATGCGCACGGCGGGCCGCTCGCAATGCGGCGGCGCACGTCGCGACCCGTGTCACGCCGGGGAGCTGCCGGCGGCGCCGGCCCGCGAGTCCGCCGGCAGCGGGTCGAAGTGTGCGAACGGGTCCTCCATCCACGCGCGCAGGGTGCGAGCCATGCGCGCCGCGTGGGCGCCATCGAGCACGCGGTGGTCGAACGTCGCGTTGACCGCCATCACCTTGCCGGGGACGACCGCGCCGCCGTCGACGACCGGCTGGTCCTCCACCGCGCCCATCGCGATCACCAGCGGCACCCGGCTGTACGGCACGAGCGGCACGTACGCCTCGCTGAGCCCGATCGAGCCGATGTTCGTGATCATCACCGAGCCGAACGGATCGCGCGGCACTCCCGCCCATCGCAGGTCGAGGTTGGCGGTGTAGCTCAGCCAGCTCACCGCTTTCATCACGCGGTTGAGCAGCAGCGACGGCACGCGCCGGAACATGCCGCGCGAGCTGCGAAACCGGCGGTCGCGGTCGGCGCGCACCCGCTCGACGCGGCGCTCCAACTCGTCGATGATGTCGGCGAGCGACTTCTGCTCCGGGTCGTACACCGTGGTGCCGCTGAGGTCGATCTGGCCGGTCTGCGGGTCCGTGAGCACGACCTGCAGGAACACGCCGATGCGCTTGCGCAGGTAGATGCGGTTGAACCGCAGGATCGCGTTCGCGTCCGGCATGTCGGCGAGCACCGCGCCGACCGCCTTGGCCATCATGTGGGTCACGGTGAGCCGCTTGCCGGTCGCCGCCCGGTACGCGTCGCGGTACGCGAGCGCCCGCTCCATCCGCAGCGTCAGCTTGCCGTACACCGACGGGTCGTAGGTCGTTTCCCACGTCCCGATCGCGATGCGGCGAAACGGGGACAGGTCGCGCTTGTGCTGTAGCTCGAGGTTCGGCATCGCGCTCGATTATCGCGCGGCGCGGCCGGCCGCTGGCGCGGTATGCTCGCCGTATGGTGGATCGAGGCAAGCCGGCCCGTCATCCGCGGAGCGATCGCGCCGATCTCGTGCGCGAGCCGGAGCCGCCGGTGGTCGCGCGCCTGGTGGTCGAGATCCGCTCCGATGGCACCCGCACCGTCGCGCGCGGCGCGCTCGAGGACGCCGAATCGGGCCGGAGTGTGGCGATCGAGGCGCGCGGCGACTCGCCGCTGTCGCTCGCGCTCGCGCTGGCGCGTTCGCTCGTCCGCGTGCCGCGGGTTGCGCGCGCGGCGGCGCGCGGCCGGTTGCTCGGCCGCCGGTGACGCGGGACGCGGCGCGCGCGCGGCGGCCCGACGGTCGCGGTCCGTTTGCGGCCCGATCGCGCGCCGGATGCAGTACGATCGCCTCGATGCGATGGCTCGCGTATGCGGTTGCCTTCGGACTGGCCGCCGGCTGCGGTGGGCCGGTCGATGCGCCGACGACGCGGCGCAGCCGCAGCCAGGCCGCGGCCGCGCCGGGACCGTACCAGCCGCCGGCAGACTACGTGGACGAAAACCACGTCGGCATGCCGTCGGAGCGAGTGAACCGCTGGCGCTGGCAGGGCGCGCGCAAGGACTGCTTCTACGTGGTCGGCAACCGGTGCTTTTCGAGCCGCGAGGCCGCGTGCAAGGCGGCGGGCTGCGCGGCGGTCACAGACTGCACGCTCGACGACTCCGCGCCGGTTCAGGTGACCTGCCCCGACGACAAGCGCCGACGGCGGCGTTGACGGCGGGCGCGCCTCACATCGCGGCCGCCGCGGTGCGCGCGGCCGGGCCAATTGTAGTAGCCTCTGCGGCCATGGCCACGTTCGACGATCTGCCCAAGCCGGAACCCAAAGAGATCGACGAGAAGAAAGCGCTCGAACTCCGCCACCTCGCTGAAGACGCCGTGTTGCGCGGCGTGCCCAACGGCGACGAGCGGTGCGACAACTGCCTGTACTACCTCAACCCGGACGAGAAGATCTCGTACTGTTGGCACCCGAAGCTGCGCATCCTCGTGGGCGCGAACTGGTGGTGCCAATGGTGGGAAGCGGCCGAGGACGAATAGGGGGCCGTCCCCTATCGGTCACCAGCCCTCGAGCACCGCGGGGTTGCCGTTGCACGGCAGCACGATTACGCGAAGGCGCACGCTGTCGCGCTTGTCGCGCAGGAACAGCGTCTTCGGGGAGCACTGGCCGTTGGGCTCGCACAGCACCTCGGTCTGGCTCGCCAGCGGCACCGGCGTCACCGTGCCCGGGTCGATCGCCGGGACGTCGGCGGTCGCGTACAACTCGACGTCGCCGCCGATGTAGTGGCGGTTGAGTTCCACCCACGCGTACGTCGTCGCCGGCGGCGCATCTTCGGCAACGCGCTCGAGCGCGATGACCGCGCCGTCGCCGTCGGGCGCGATGCGCAGGCGCGTGCGAGCCACCAGGTTGTTGGCGAGCGCGACGTCTTCGCGGACCGGACCCGCGGCGATCGCCTGGCGGCTCGCCTCCCGCAGCAACGCGGATGCCGCGGAGGCCTCGTCGAGCGGGTCGTTTTCGCGACCGCCGAACGATGCGATCGCGAGGGTCGCCGTGATGCCGACGATCGCGACCACTACCATGAGTTCGACCAGGGTGAAGCCGTGCTCGCGTCGCGTCACAGGCCGACTCCCATGTTGCGCACGTCGATCACCATTTGCGTCGACCGATAAATGTGCCGCCCGCGGTGCTGCACCGGCAGCGCGCTCGGGTCCTGCGTGAGGTCGATCGACGGCGAGTCGCCGAACGGATTGAACGGGATGAGCGAGGGGTCCGAGTCGTCGATGAACGCCGGCGTCGCCGAGCTTCCGACGCCCTGGATCTCAGTGTGCGTGCGGACGGCGACGCCCACGCTCACCTGGACGAGCTGCGAGTTGGCCGGGCGGGCGGTCGCCGGGGCGACGCCCTCCTGGTCGTCGCCCGAATACCAGTCGTGTTCGGGGTCGCCATCTTGATCGACGTCCGCCGTGTCGCCGGGTTCGGCGTAGCGGGTCGCGACCTGCAAGTCGGTAAAGCCGATGCCGAGGTCGACCCAATCCCCCGCCTCGATGCCGGCGGTGGGCGACATCTGGAACACCCCGATCGCCCGGCGTGACGGCTCGGGGTCGATCCGGTAGGCGCGCGCGTGAAACAGCGCGAGCTGAACCTGCCCAGTGCCGATCGCGGCCACCGGCACGTCGCAGTGGCTGTTGGTCGACGTATTCCACGGCGCGCCGGTCGTGCCGGACACTTCCACCGTCGTCGCATCGGGTTTCCCGGTCACCGCCAGCACGCATGCGTCGTACTCGGCGCGCGGCGGCGACCCGTCGCCCGGGTCGACCAGCGTCGGCGCGATGAGCGCGACGATATCGCTGACGATGAACGCCGAGTTGTCCTCCACCGTGATCGCCTGCCGGTCCGATGTGATGCCGGTCACCGCCGTGATCGCGGTCGGGTCGGCGTAGAACACGCGCAGCAGGTCCGGCCCCCATCCGTCCGCGTCGTTGTCGACCATGACCGGTGGCAGGTCCGTCGTCTCGGTCGACCCAAACGAACCGCTTGCAATGCGGAAGCGCGTGATCTGGAAGCCCGCGACGCGCACCTCGTCGGCGATCGTCGCCGGACAGGACTGCACCGTCTGCTGCAGCTCCGCCTTGATCGTCTCGGCGCGGTACGCGGCGGCCATGCGCACGTAGATCGAAAAGATCATGCCGACGAGCAGCGACGCGACGACGAGCGCGATCATCAGCTCGATCAAGGTGACGCCGCGCTCGCGCGCGGCACGACGGTTGCCGTGCGAAGTCACAGCTGCTCCAGTTTCGTGCGGATCATCTCGAGCACGATTCGGTGGTCGTAGCGTCCCCCTTCGGCCCCCGGCGCCGCGCCGAGCTCGGTCCAGTTGACCTCGACGCGGATGCGCACGAGGTCGGTGTCCGCCGGGATCTCCTCGGCGATCAAGCGGACGGCGTACGGTACCGGACCGCCGGTGACGGTACCCAGCTGCACGTCGACCGGCAGGGTGCCGTCGGGGTCGAACCGGGGCGCGATCTGGTCGGCCGGGATGCCGCGCAGATCCTCCATGATCCGCTCGCCGACCTCGATCGCACCGGCCGATTCGCGCGACACGCGGTTGGCCTTGATGCCCGAGCCGTGGATGGCGACGAGCCCCGCGAGCCCGATGACGGTCACCGCGAGCGTCACGAGCAGCTCCACCATCGTGAAGCCGCGCTCGCCGGTCGGCTGGCGCGAACGACCGGTGCGTTCAGTTGCCCGGCGCAAACGTCTCGACCTCCCCCGATTGGATCGATCCGAGGCACGGGTTGAAGCCCGTGCCGAGCTCGGTGATGTTCTTTTGCGCGTACCCCGGGCACGGAACGTCGCTCGACGCGGCGCCGCCGCCGAGCGAGATCGTCTGCTCGATGACGAC
>RFGE01000307.1 GCA_003696105.1 Deltaproteobacteria bacterium
CCTCCCGGTCGATGCGCAGGCAACCAAACGTCGACGCCGAGCCGCCGTCGGCCGCGCCGCGTCGTGCGCGGTGGAGCACGGCGCGGACGCGCAGCATCAGCTCCCGCACGCTGAACGGCTTGACCACGTAGTCGTCCGCGCCGAGTTCGAAGCCGACGACGCGGTCGATCTCGTCGCCCTTGGCGGTCAGCATGACGATCGGGATGTGCGCCGTGCGGGGGTCCGCTCTCAGGGCGCGGCACACGTCGGTTCCCGGCAGGTCGGGCAACATCAGATCGAGGAGCACCAGGTCGGGCGCCGGATCGCGGCGCGCCGCCGCCAGCGCCGCGCTGCCGGTGGAGGCCGTCGCCACGTCGTACCCCTGGCGCTCGAGGTTGTAGGCGAGCGTCGCGACCAGATCCGGTTCGTCGTCGACCACGAGGATCCGCCGGGGCATGGCCCGGTGCATAGCACGCACCGCGTGACGCCGGCGCGACGGCCGCGCGAACGCCCGGCAACGCCGGAGCGGGCGGCCGCGAAGCGGCGCAAGGCACCTAAACGCGCGACCATCCCGGGATTGCCGCGCTGCGTCGAAAAGGGCTTGACATGTGACCTACCGATTGGTAAGTGCGTGTTGACCGATCGGTAAGTCATGGACGCGCCCGACTCCCACCCCACCGCCGACGTGCGCGAGCGCATCCTGCGCGCGGCGACCCGCCTGTTTGCGGCGCGCGGGTTCGACGGCGCGTCGCTGGCGGACATCGCGGGCGAGGTGGGCGTCACCAAGGCGGCGCTGCTGTACCACTTCCGGTCGAAGGACGACCTGCGCCGCGCGGTACTCGCCGAGCTTCTCGATCGGTGGAACGACGTGCTGCCGCGGCTGCTGATGGCCGCGACCTCGCCGGAGGGCCAGTTCGCCGCGGTCGTGGACGAGACGC
This sequence comes from Deltaproteobacteria bacterium, assembly GCA_003696105.1. Taxonomy (NCBI): domain Bacteria; kingdom Pseudomonadati; phylum Myxococcota; class Myxococcia; species Deltaproteobacteria bacterium. The sequence continues at coordinate 918 of RFGE01000307.1, forward strand.
TGCGCTTCCTCGCCGACAACCCGGACCGCGCCCGCGTGCTGCTGCGCGAGGTGCTCGACCGGCCCGACGAGATGGGCGAGCTGATCGACCGGCACGTCCGGCCGTGGGTGTCCGTGATCTGCGACTACATTCGCAAGGGCCAGGCGCAGGGCACGGTCCACGCGGACGTGTACCCGGAGGCCTACGTCGCCGTGTGCATGAACGCGGTGCTGGCGACCGTCGCAACGATGGACACGATGCGCGCGCTCGGCCCGGAGCCGGCGGGCGCGCGCGACGCGCTCATCGCCGAGGCGCTGCGCGTCGCGAAGGTGAGCCTGTTTCGACCCGACACCGGCGAGCGCGCCGGGAAGTAGGAGAACGTTCGATGGCCAACTATTTCAAGGACAACGAAGACCTGCAGTTTTACTTCGAGCGCGGCATCGACTGGGAGCCGCTGGCGAAGATCACGGAGCTGGACTGGCGCGCGCCGGACGGCCACCGCAATGCGGCCGAGGCGGTCGAATTCTACGGCGACATCGCCGAGATGGTCGGCGAGTTCGTCGCCGAGGAGGTCGCGCCGCACGCCGCCGCAATCGATCGCGAGGCGGTCCGTCTCGGCGACGACGGTCGTGTGATCGCGCCCAAGGCATTCGACGACATCTTCGCCAAGATCGCCCAGCTCGACCTGCACGGGATGTGTTTGCCTCGCGAACTCGGCGGGATGAACGCGCCGATGCTGCTGTACTACATCAACAGCGAGCTGTTCGCCCGCGCGGACGTGTCGGTGATGGCGCACCACGGCTTCCACGGCGGCATCGCGATGGCGATGCTGATGTTCTCGGTGCAAGAGGGCACGACCGAGTTCGACCGCGACACGTTGCAGATCACCAAGACGCGGTTCGCCGACGCGATCGCCGAGATCGCGCGCGGCGAGGCGTGGGGCTGCATGGACATCACCGAGCCGGACGCCGGCAGCGACATGGCGGCGCTGCGCGCCAAGGGCGAGCAGGACGCGGACGGCAACTGGACCGTCACGGGCCAGAAGATCTTCATCACCTCCGGCCACGGCAAGTACCACTTCGTCATCGCGCGCACCGAGGACGCGGCCGACCCGGCCGACCCGTTCGCGGGCCTCGGCGGCCTGTCGTTCTTCCTCGTCAAGCTCTACGACGACAACCCCGACGGCACCCGCACCTGGTACGGGTCCATCGATCGGGTCGAGGAGAAGCTCGGCCACCACGGCTCGGTGACGGCGGCGCTCACGTTCGATCGAACGCCGGCACAGCTCATCGGCCAGCGCGGCGAGGGGTTCAAGCAGATGTTGCTGCTGATGAACAACGCGCGCATCGGCGTCGGGTTCGAGTCGATCGGGTTGTGCGAGGCGGCGTACCGGCTCGCGCGCGACTACGCGGCCGAACGCCCGTCGATGGGCAAGACGATCGACCGCCACGAGATGATCGCCGACTACCTCGACGAGATGCGCACCGACATCCAGGGGCTGCGCGCACTCGCGATGCACTGCGCGTTTCACGAGGAAATGGCGCAAAAGGAGCAGCTCCGCGAGCGGCTCGAGCCGCCGGCCGACGACGTCGCGCGCCAGCGCCTGCGCCGGACGATCCGCGCGCACAAGCGCCAGGCGCGGCGCATGACGCCGCTTCTGAAGTACCTCGCCGCGGAGAAGGCGGTGGAGATGGCGCGCCGCTGCGTGCAGATCCACGGCGGCAACGGCTACATGAAAGAGTACGGCGCCGAGAAGCTGCTGCGCGACGCGATGGTCATGCCGATCTACGAGGGCACCAGCCAGATCCAGGCGCTGATGGCGATGAAGGACACGCTCGGCGGCATCCTCAAAGATCCGCAGGGCTTCGTCGCGCGCACCGCGCAGACGCGGTGGCGAGCGATGTCGGCGCGGGACGCGCTCGAGCGGCGGGTGGCGCGGTTGCAGCTCGTGTCGCTCGGAGTCCAGCGCCAGCTCATCGCCCGCACGGCCGCCGACAAGCTGCGGTCGCTGCGCGGCCGGCCCGTCGGCCAGTGGCCGAAGGCGCTGGCCGGCAACTGGAATCCGAAGCGCGACTTCTCGTACGCGCTGTTTCACGCCGAACGGCTCACGCGCCTGCTCGCCGACGAGGCGATCGCCGAGGTGTTGCTGGCGCAGGCCAAGGCGCATCCGGACCGCCGCGACGTGCTCGAGCGGTATCTCGACCGCGCCGAGCCGCGCGCGCGCTACCTGGCCGATGAGATCGCCGCGCGCACGGCGGCGCCGGTGCCGTCGGCAGCCGGCGACGCGCGGGAAGCGGCGCAGTGACGGACGCGCGCACGGCGCGAGGAGGCATCCGATGGCGTTGATGAAGCATGTCGTGTGGCAGGGGCCGGTCGTCGCATCGCTCGTGCGGACGGCGGCCCGCGCGGCGCTCGGCCGGGACCGCGGCGCGGCGGCCGGGCCGCCGGCGCTGCCCGGCCCCGAAGTGCGAAAGACGATCCGGCCGCGCCCGGCGTCGCTGGTGCGCGACTACGTGCGCCACGTCGGCGGCGACCCGGCGGCGTACCGCGGCGTGGTGCCGGCGCACATGTGGCCGCAGTGGGGCTTCCCGCTGGCGGCGCGCACGCTCGCCGGCGTGCCGTATCCGCTCGCGCGCGTGCTCAACGGCGGCTGCCGGATGGAGATCCGCGCGCCGTTGCCGGCGGGCGAGCCGCTCGAGGTGTCGGCACGGCTCGAGGACATCGACGACGACGGCCGGCGCGCCGTGCTCCACCAGCGAGTCGTGACCGGCACGCGCGACGTGCCGGAGGCGGTCGTCGGCCACCTGTACGCGATCGTGCCGCTCGGCGGCAAGCCCGGCGACGGCGCCCAGCCGCCGGCGCCGCGACCGAAGAAGGACAAGCCGCGCGTCCCCGAGACGGCACAGGAACTGGCGTACTGGCACATCCCCGCCGACGCCGGGCTCGCGTTCGCGGCGCTCACCGGCGACTTCAACCCGGTGCACTGGCTGCGGCCGTACGCCAAGGCGTTCGGGTTCCGGTCGACCATTTTGCACGGGTTTTCGACCATGGCGCGCGCGATCGAGGGCATCCACCGCGGCCTGTTGGCCGGCGACGTGACCCGGTTGCGCGCGTTCGACTGCAAGTTCACGCGGCCGCTGGTGCTGCCCGCGCGCGTCGGCCTGTACGTCGACGGCGACGCCGCGTACGTCGGCGACGCGCCCGGCGGCGCCGCATACCTGACGGCGACCTTCACGGTCGGCGATCCGATCCCCACCCCCACGAACGGAGCGAAACGATGAGCGACTTCCTTCTCGACCTCGGACGCAACCCGCGCGCGCGCAAGTTGATTCGGTCCCTCGGTCTGCCGATCCCGATGCCGCAGCCGCTGCGGCGGTCGACGCAGCCGTGGGAGGAGCGGCCGCTGCACGACTACGACGTCGCGGTCGGCGGCGACGGTGCGCTGGCGCGCGCGCTTGCGCAGTCGCTGTGCAGCGCCGGCGCCAACCCGTTCGTCGCCGGCGACCTGTCGGCGTACCGTGAGCCCGGCGAGGCGTACGGCCGGCCGGCCCATCCGCTGGCCGTCGACGCCGACGGGCAGACCTTCCACGCGCTGGTGTTCGACGCGACCGGCATCGATGCGCCCGAAGGCCTGCGCGCGCTGTACGACTTCTTCCACCCGCTCGTCCGCAAGCTCGGAACGAGCAGCCGCGCGGTCGTGCTCGGTCGCGACCCGAGCACGGCGAAGTCGGCCCCCGAGGCGGCGGCGCAGGCGGCGGTCGACGGGTTCGTGCGCAGTCTCGCCAAGGAGATCGGCAAGCGCGGGTCGACCGCCAACCTTATCCGCGTCGACAAGAACGCCGAATCGCGGCTCGATCCGGTGTTGCGGTTCGTGTTGTCGCCGCGGTCGGCGTTCATCACCGGGCAGCCGATCCGGGTGACGGCGCGCGCCAAGCAGAAGGCGCCGCTGGACACGGTGCACGCCCTCGACGGCAAGGTCGCGCTCGTGACCGGCGCGGCGCGCGGTATCGGCGAGGCGACCGCGCGGCTGCTGGCGGCCGAGGGCGCCCACGTCGTCTGCCTCGACCGACCGGCCGACGACCAGCTCGCGAGCCAGGTCGCGCGCGACATCGGCGGCTCGGTGCTGCTGGTCGACGTGTCGGCCGACGACGCGCCGGCGCGGATCGCGGACCACTTGCGGCAGCAACACGGCGGCGTCGACATCGTCGTTCACAACGCGGGTGTCACGCGCGACAAGACGATTGCCAACATGGCCCCCGACCTGTGGGACCAGGCGATCGACATCAACCTGCGAGCCGTATTGCGCATCACCGACGCGCTGGTCGACGACGTGCTGCGCGACGACGGCCGCATCGTGTGCCTGTCGTCGGTCGCCGGCATCGCCGGCAACGTCGGCCAGACCAACTACGCCGCGTCCAAGGCGGGCATCATCGGGTTCGTCGACCACCAGGCGTCGGCGCTCGCCAAGCGCGGCATCACCGTCAACGCGATCGCGCCGGGTTTCATCGAGACGCGCCTCACGCGGGCGATCCCGGTGATGATTCGCGAGGTCGGCCGGCGGTTGAGCGCGCTCGGGCAGGGCGGGCTGCCGCAGGACGTCGGCGAGGCGATCACGTTCCTGGCCTTGCCCGGCGCCGCCGGGATCACCGGCGGCGTCCTGCGCGTGTGCGGCGGCGCGTTCATCGGAGCGTAACGATGGCAGCGCGCAAAGCAGTCGTTGTCGGCGGCGTCCGCACACCGTTCGTCAAGGCGTTCGCCGAATTCATGGAGATGGACACGATCGCGCTGGCGGACGCGGCGGTCGCGGCCTTGGTCGACCGGCTCGACGTGCCGCGGCGCGAGATCGACAGCGTCGTGTGGGGCGGCGTGATCCTTCCGGGCATGGCGCCCAACGTCGCGCGCGAGGTCGCGCTCGACCTCAAGCTGCCGCCGCGCGTCGAGGGGATGACGTGCACGCGGGCGTGCGCGTCGGGGTTGCAGGCGATCACGCTGGCGGCCGCGGCGATCGAGCGCGGCGAGGCGGACGTGGTGATCGCGGGCGGCTCCGACTCGACGAGCAACGCGGAGATCAAATTGCCGCAGAAGGTGGTCCACGCGCTCGCTCCGGTCGCGTTCGGCAAGGCGACGCCGGCGGACGTGCTCGGCGTGTTGGCTCAACTCGTGCCGATTCGCGACATCCTGCCCAAGATGCCCAAGATCGCCGAGCGCAGCACCGGCCAGGTCATGGGCGAGGCGGCCGAGGAGATGGCGCGGCGCAACGAGATCTCACGCGAGGCGCAGGACGCGTTCGCGGTGCGCTCGCACCACCGCGCGGCCGCCGCGATCGCGTCGGGCCGGCTGCGCAAGGAGGTCGTGCCGGTGCAGACGCCGTCGGGCAAGTGGGTCCACGCCGACACGATCGTGCGCGCCGACACCAGCGTCGACAAGCTCGCGCGGTTGCGGCCGGTGTTCGCCGCCGACGGCACGCTTACCGCGGGCAACTCGAGCCCGCTCACCGACGGCGCGGCGGCCGTGCTGCTGATGAGCGAGGACAAGGCGCGGGCGCTCGGCTACCGGCCGCTGGCGCGATTCGCCAGTTGGGCGTACGTCGGCGTCGACCCCGCGGACCAGTTGCTGATGGGGCCGGCGATCGCCATGCCGATGGCGCTCGACCGCGCCGGCATGAGCCTGGCGGACGTCGACCTGGTCGACATCCACGAGGCGTTCGCGGCGCAGGTGCTCAGCGTGCTCAAGATGCTCGCGAGCGATGCGTTCGCGCGCGTTCGCCTCGGCCGCGAACGCGCCGTCGGCGAGGTCGACCCGGAGCGGCTCAACGTGCACGGCGGTTCGATCGCGCTGGGCCACCCGTTCGGCGCGACCGGCGCGCGCATGGTCACGACGATGGCCAACGAACTGCACGAGGCCGACAAGCGGACGGCGCTGCTCGGTATCTGCGCCGCGGGCGGGCTCGGCGCGGCGGCGGTGCTCGAGCGCGTGTAGGCGACGACCAGCGGGGGGACGCCATGTACGAGTGGAACGAACAGCAGCGGCAGATCCGCCAGATGGTGCGGCGGTTCATCGAGGCCGAGATCGCGCCGAACCTCGATCGGTGGGAGCACGACGGCGAGCCGCCGTACGACGTGCTGCGCAAGTTCGCCGCCACCTTCGGGCTGCCGGACATGGCGCGGGCGCAGTTCCGCGCGCAGATCGAACGGGAGCGCGCGCAACAGGCCGGGCAGGCGCCGCCCGAGCGCAAGCCGCGCGATCCGGACGAGGCGCGGATGATGGCGGCGATGCGCATGATCCCGATCGTCGAACTGTGCCGGTACAGCCCGGGGATGGTGACCGCGCTCGGCGTGAGCATGGGCCTCACCGCCAACGCGATCCTGTCGCGCGGGACGATCGCGCAGAAGGAGCGGTGGGCGCTGCCGCTGCTCACGCTCGAAAAAATCGGCGCGTGGGCGATCACGGAGCCGGGCTCGGGCTCCGATGCGTTCGGCGCCATGCGTTCGACGGCGCGGCGCGACGGCGACGGCTACGTGCTCAACGGGTCGAAGACGTTCATCACGAACGGCCCGTATGCCGACATCATCGTGTTCATCTGCAAGCTCGACGAGGGGAACGCCCCGAAGGACCGCAAGATCGTGTCGTTCGTCGTCGACGGCGACACGCCGGGGCTTTCGCGGTCCAAACCGCTGCGCAAGATGGGGCTGCACGCGTCGCCGACCGGCGAGCTGTTCCTCGAGGACGTGCGGGTCGGGCGCGACCGATTGCTCGGCGAGAGCGAGGACCGCGCCGCCGGCCGCGCCGGCGCCAAGGAGACGTTCACTGCCGAGCGCACCGGCGTCGCCGCGATGGCGTTGGGGATCATCGAGCGCTGTCTCGACCTGTGCGTGCAGTACGCGAAGGAACGCGTGCAGTTCGGCCGGCCGATCGGTGACTTCCAGCTGATCCAGCTCAAGCTGGCCAAGATGGAGGTCGCGCGCCAGAACGTCGAGAACCTCGTGTTCAAGCAGATCGAGATGGCCGGCGACGGCCGGTCGATGACCCTGGCCGAGGCGTCGGCGTGCAAGCTGTACGCCGCGCAGGCGGCGACCGAGGTGGCGATGGAAGCCGTGCAGCTGTTCGGCGGCAACGGCTACATGGCCGAATACCGCGTCGAGCAGCTCGCGCGCGACGCGAAGGTGCTGCAGATCTACGGCGGCACCGACGAGATTCAGGTCACGCACATCGCGCGGGCGCTGCTCGCCGAGTGAGCGGCGCGGCGCCGGCGCCGTGGGCTCGACGCGGCGCCGCGCGGCCGGCGGGTCAGAACCCGCAGCTCGGCGAACAGACCGACGCGCCGACGCCGAAGTCGCAGCACATCTGACCGGCGGTCGTGCAGTCGGCCGCCGTGTGGCACACCTCGAACTGGCAGCCGGCTCCCGGCGCGCGGCACTCGGCCGTCCCGCCGAACCCCCCGCAGCACGACTGCCCGTCGGCGCAGTCCTCGGGGCCGTCGCACGCGACGGTCCCGCCGGAGCACGCATCCGGCGCGGTGCAGGTGGTGGACACGCCGCCGGGGCCGCCGGTGGACACGCAGCACACGTCCGGGGCGGTGCAGGTCGTCATGCCGCACGCGATCTCGCCGGCCCCGGCGTCCGGCGCCGACCCGCTGCCCGCGTCCGCCGAGCCGCCCCCGCCGCCGGCGTCGCCCGATCCGCGCCCGGCGTCCGGTGCGCCGCCGGCGCCGCCGTCGGGCGCATTCGCGTTGGCGTCGGCGGCGGGACCGGCGGCATCGGCCGCATTTCCGACCTCGCTCGGTTCGTCGCCGCACGCCGCCAAGGCGGTGGCGACCGCGAGCGCGAGCGCGGCGCGGCCCACTGCAGAAGACCGTGAATGGCGGTTTCGACCGCAACGTTCGACCATGGCGTGTCCGTAGTGTCTCGGGCGGCCGCGGACGGCTCACGGCCGTCGCGGATTCCGGCGGCCCCGCCGCCCTACAGCCCGCGCGCCGCCAGCGCGCCGCGCACCGCGTCGGGCCGCGCGCGGATCCACTCCCGCAGCCTGTCGGCGCGGGACCGGAACGTGTCGAGGTCGACCTCCTTGCGCGGGTCCTCGGCGACGTACGGGTCGATCTGCGCCTCGACCTGCTCCGCGACCGCCGCGAGGTCGAGCTGCTCGAACACGTCGACCGCCTCGCGCAGCGTCGCCGCGAACGCCGCGGCGCAGTCGGCCTCTTGCATGCACCTGCGCGCCAGCAGGCCGTCGACCGCGAACGGGTCGAAGTCGCGGCGGGCGAACGTCTGGTCCAGGCCCGTTTGAATGATCGACCACCGATCCGTCGCCGGGTCGTGATAGAGGCGATAGTTGTTCTGGATCTCGTAGGTGTACGAGTCCCAGTGCGCGATGATCGCGTCGGCCGCCCACTGGCGCAGCAGCCGGTCGAAGTCCACGTACGCCTCGATGGCCGGGTAGAACTCGCCCTCGGGCAGCGCCTGCACGTCGGCCACGAGCTTCGCCAACGGCGTGTAGTCGAGCGGGTCCCCGCCGTCGGGCGGGTCGCTGCACTCGTCGTCGTCGAACTTGGCGCTGAAGCAGTAGCCGTCGTCTTCGTCGGGGCTCGGCGGCACGTTGTCCGGCTCGAGGTCGCACCAGTACGTGCCCTCGTACAACATGCCCGCGTGGCTCGCGAACTGGATCGACCGCCGCCGCAAGAACCGGCGATCGATCGACTCGACGTGCAGGTACAGCCCCCACGGCTCGCCGTTGACGAACACGCGCACGTATTGAGCGCGCGGCGCCGGCAAGCCGAGCGCCCGGTACAGCGCGTAGCCGAGCCGCTCGTGCAGGAACGTCGGATCCTGCACCATGTTGTTGAGCGTGAGCCGCTTTTGCCCGTGCAGGCGGCGCGACTCGGGGCAGCCGGGCACCGCCGGGTCGTCCCACGCCAGGTGGATCTTCCAGCCGGGCTTGCCGTCGAGGTGGCGCGCCGATCCGCAGCCGCCCTTGGCGCGCACGCCCGCACCGTCGAACACCTGGTCGTCGACCCGTACGGTGCCCGGGTAGTAGTGGCGCTCGTACGGCACGCAGTCCGGCGGCGTCGCCTCGGCGTCGATGGCGGCCCAGCTCTCCGGCGACAAGTCGATGTAGACGTCCACGATGCGGTCGGGGTCGAACCAATAGGCGCTGCCGTCGTCGGTTCGGAATCGGCGCCACGGGCTCCAGTCGCTCCACGGCTCGCACGCGCCGCTGGTGTCCTTGTAGCGGGCGCGCACCGCATAGTCGCGCGCCGGGCTGAGCGACGTCACGGCGGCGTCGAACGCGCCGTCGGCGAGCGTCACCGAGGTGAGGCGGGCCGGATCGGTCTGGTAGCTGTGCCACACGCGCGCCACCGGCTCGCCGGCCTCCACCGCCCAAATTTCGATCTCGGTGGCGGCGTGGCGGTCGGTCGGGTCCGCGTCGGCGAACGCCGACGTCGCGATCGCCAGCGCGTCCGGCGGCGCGTCGATCGCGCCGAGCCCGGGCGCGAGGATCGCCGGCGCTTCCGGTGCCGCGTTGGTGGCCGCGGGGTCACACGGATCGGTGATCGTGCCCGTGCAGCCGGCCAGCCATGCGGCGGCGGCGGCGGCGACTCCCGGCGCGATCCGCGCGCGACCCGTGTGCACTGCACCGCAAGCATAGCGCACCCGGCCGCCCGTGGGATCGGGGTTTTGGGGGGCGCGCGGGCCACCGGGGCTCCAATTCGGGAGCCCAATTTCCGTGCCAATAGCCGTATCGGCGGTGGTACCCTTCGGACCGCAGACCGGGAGGGGTGCTCATGATGTTGTGTTCGACTCGTTGGATGCGAACGGCCGCCGCGGCGGCGATCGCAGTGTCCGCCGGCTGCGGCGGCGACGACGGCGGGGGGTCGGACATCCCCGCGGCGTGCAACCCGCTCGGCGCCGGCGTCGCGTGCATGATGCCGTGGCCGAGCGCCGCGTACCTGCGCGAAGATCCCACGACCGCGACCGGCCTGCGGGTGGACCTGCCGCCGGACGCGATGCCGGTCAACATCGACGACATCGCGATCGACCCGGCGCCGTGGAACCGGTTTGACGGCTTCGGCGTCGCCGCTCCAATGTTGGCCGCGTTCGACACCGGCGTGTCCGCCGACGGCTTGCCGACGCACCGCGCGCCGGAAGCGTCGCTGGCGCCCGACTCGCCGATCGTGGTCCTGAACATGGACACCGGCGAGCGCGCGCTCGTCTTCGCCGAGCCCGACATGAACGCCGAGCACCCCGAGGAGCGCGCGCTGATCATACGTCCGCTCGAACGGCTCGCGCCCGGTGCGCGCTACGCGGTGGCCATCCGCCAGTCGGTCAAGGCCGCCGACGGATCGCCGCTGCCGATTCCGCCGGCGTTCGCGGCGCTCGTCGCCGGCGAGTCGTTCGACCACCCGCTGATGGCCAAGCTCGCGCCGCGCTACGACGCGATCTTCGCGGCGCTCGAGGCCGACGGCGTCCCGCGCGACGACCTCGTCCTCGCGTGGGACTTCGTCACCGCGTCCGACGACAGCATCACGTTCGACAACCTGACGATGCGCGACGCGGCACTGCCGCTCATCGGCGACCAGGGACAGAACCTGTCGTTCGACGCGACCGAACTGCCCGTGTCGGCGCCGGAACGCGTGTACCGGCTGTTGACCGGCACCTACGAGGTGCCGATGTTCCTCACCGACGGCGAGCGCGATGCGTCGGTCCTCGCGCGCGACGACACGGGCGCGCCGGAGCTGGTGGGCATGGGCGAGGCCAACTTCTCGGCCGTCATCCCGCAGTGCGTCCAGACCGCGGAGTTGCCCGTGCCGGTGATCGTCTTCGGGCACGGGTTGTTCGGCAACGCGCAGGACTACATCGACGACCGCTTCCTGCAACAGGTCGCACAGGACAACTGCGTGGTGATCGTCGGCGGCGACTTCATCGGCCTCACGGACCGCCAGGTCGCGGCGGTGGCCTACGCGATGAACGACCTCAACAAGGGCGCCGGCATTTCGGAGAAGCTGCAACAGTCGATCATCAACTTCATCGCGCTCGCGCGCATCGTGCGCGGGCCCTTCCGCACCTCCGACGAGTTCAAGGTCGACGGCGCCGAAATCATCGACCCGGAGCGGGTCTACTACTACGGCGCGTCGCTCGGCGGCATCATGGGCGGCGTCTACATGTCGTACGAACCGGACATCGAACTCGGCGTGCTCGGCGTCGCTGGCGGGCCGTGGTCCCTGCTGTACGAGCGCTCCCTCGCGTGGCCGCCGCTGCGCGTCGCGATGAAGGGCGCCTACGATCGCAACCCGTTCGACTACCAGCAGAACATCGCGTTGATGGGCTGGGCGTTCGAGAAGATCGACCCGATCGCGACGGCCCACCGCGTCATCGCGGACCCGCTGCCCGGCTCGTCGCCCAAGCAATTGCTCGTCTACGCGACGATCGGCGACACGCTGGTCAACAACGCCGCGAGTTGGACGCTCGCCCGGTCGCTGAAGCTGCCCGTGTGCGGGCCGTCGCTGATGGTGCCGTACGGCCTCGTCGAGGAGCAGGCCCCGGCGGAAAACGGCCTGACGATCTACGACGAGGGCGTCGAGCCGCTGCCGCCCGACACCAACGTCGCGCCCGACGAGGACAACGGCACGCACTCGGACGTCAACGAGCGCGCCGCCGTGCAGCGCCAGGTGACGCACTTCTTCGACTTCCGCGAGGTCGTCAACGAGTGCAAGCTCGACGGCGCCCCGGCCCCGTGCGTCTGCGCCACCGGCGCGTGCGACTAGGTGGCTGTTGCACATAGCCGCCGGATGCGGTCGCGATCGGCGGGCAATCTTCGGCGGAGGCCCGCGCGCCTTCGGCACCGTACGGGGCACTCGCCGTCGGGCGCCGTAGGCGCGCGGCCCACCTCGCCGCCCGCGTCGCAACCGCGCCGGCGCGCGTCCGCGCGACAGCCTCCCGGGGCGCATCCGCCAGGCGTGCGTCGAGTGGACGGTGCGATCCGCACCGTGGACTCCGTGCCACCGGCTTTCGATGTGAGCGCGACGCGGTGCGCACCGCGCAGATCGCCCGGCGCCGCGAAATTGTGCGCCGGCGGACGCAACCGGGCCGCGGCCGGGCCGATACAGGGGGACGACGACGGTAACCATCTGGACAAGCGAGGATACGTTCCATGACCGCGATCACCCGCGACCAGTTCGTTCGCACCTTTCGCCACGGCATCGATCTCGGCCCAGGCTCCGACCTGCGGGCGGCGCTGCAAGCGGAGGGGATCGACGTCGACCAGGTCGACCGCCTCGACGGCAAGGCCGACGGCATCCTGGCCGGCGACGACGTCGACGAACTGTATGACGTGATCGCCCGGCGCAATCGCCGCCCGGGCATTCAGCGGCACGGCGCAGAATATGCGCTGTACAAGGCGGCCAAGCGGTCGAGATTCGCATCGGCCGAGGATGCCCGGCGCGCGCGCGATGCCATGTTGCGAGCGCAGGTGGGCGGCCCGCGGTCGGCAGCCAGCGGCGCGTCCTGGCGCGATCGCGGCGGAGCGGCCGCCCGCCCTGACAGTGCCGTGCGCGAGTTCGAGCGCGAGGTCACCGGCAGCCCCGCGTATCGCGGGCGCGGTCTCCTCGGTAGTGAGCTCGTGCCGCTAAACGACCAAGACAGGCCATGTGTGACGGGCGAGCGTTGCGGGCCGGAACTCACAGTGTACCCGCCGACGCTGCCGGAGATGGAGTGGCCGTGGGAGCTCGTCGATGGCCGCGAACTCCGCGGGGCGGTCGACGCGATGGTCGAGGTCGTGCGCACGTTCGGGGCCGATGTGGAGGCGCTTCGCGGGCCGGCGATCGCGACCGCCGCGCAGCGCCTCATGCGCAAGTCCGACGAGACACACGAATTGATCAACCGCTATCGGCAGGCGCGCGAGCAGACGCGCGCCCTCATCGAGCACCGTTTGCCCAAGGTGATGAAAGATCTGGCGGCCGCGCGCGACGACGCGCTCGCGGCAGAACTCGACGCGTTGGCAACCGAACTCGGGATCAAAAAGAGCGACCTGGAGGCGGTCCAAGCCGAAATCGAAAAGCGCATCAAGGAGCGGGGCGAAACGCTGAAACACCTGTTCGGCGTCGCGAAGCACCTGATCGAGTTGGCGGTCACCCGAAAGGCTGAAAAACTCACCGGTCTGATCGACGTGGCGGCCGACGTGCTCATCAAGCGCATGGCGCGGTGGCCCGACCGCGACAACCTCGACGAGGTCAGCCGGCAACTCGACCGGGTCACCGACGAGTTGAACTCCGTGGCGTCGGAACGGGCGCGCGTGCGCTTGCATGCCGCGCGCACCCGGTTGTCGGCGGCAATCGACGCGGTCAATGAGACGCGGGCGCAGCTGGACGCGACCACCACGGCGGCGATCGACGCGCTCGAAGGGCTGGCGTCGTTGGAGCGCAAGTACGGCACCGGCTCGGCGTTCGCCACGATGAGTCGCTACGCGCATCGGGCGCGCGAGATGGCCGCATCGGTGGGCCACGCGATCGACGAGGAGCGCGGGCGAGTCGACCGCTTCGAGGCCGATGCGGAAGCCCGCATCGCAGCGCTCCGCGCGGAGATCACCGAGTGCGTGCAGGTCATCATCCCCCCCGACCTCGGGGACCGCGTAGCCGCACCTTCGAACGCATGCCCGGAGGGCATGGATCGTACGTCCTGGTTGCGCGAACTGCGCACTCGGCGCGATTGGATGCGCGATGAGACGATGGACCGCCGCGCCGACCTGAATGCCCTCGAGCAGAGCGTGGTCGCCGGCGCCGCATACCTGCGCGTCGTCGATCAGGTGATGGTCGACGCCGACCGCGCGCTCGACGGCCAGTAGGGGCCCAGCGCGTCCGCCGGCCGGTCCGCACGGTCTCGCCGGCGCGGCGCAGCGTCCGCGAGGTCGCCGATTCCGGCGACGCCCGCTGCGCATCGGGTCACAGGCCGATCCACTTCATGAGCATGTTCTGGAGGCCCTTGAGGCTCTCGACGCCGATGTCGGCGAGTCCTGCCCACATCGTGCCGCGGCGCTCGAGGTCGAACGACTCCATGACCTCGGCGCGCATGCGCAGGAACTCGGCCTCGGTGATCAGCTTGGCGCGCCACATTTCGAGCAGCAAGTCCTGGCGCGCGTACATGCTGTCGATGTTGGCTTGCTGTAGCTTGCGCAGTCGCGCCTGCACCTTGTTCACCGCCTGGTACGTGTCGTACGCGGCGACGCCGACGCCGACGACCGACGCCCCCCTCGTCCCGAAGCGCTTTTTGGCGAGGTCGGTGACGACCAACTCCCCGGTGGCGCGCGCGAACCCCTTTTCTTTCAGGGCGACGCCGTAGCCGGCGACCTTGGCGACCGAGCCGAGATCGTCGAGGGTTTGGCCCACCCTGCGCAGCGCGCGCAGCGAGCGGCTGTCGAGTGTTCGCTGCACGGCGGCGGGAACCGGTTGGTTCCACACCCGCGCGCTGCGCGCGAGGCGCTCGGCCCGGTCGACCACGCGCCGCGCCTGCTTGATCCGCTTGCCGGCGACCCTCTCCACGGCGAACTTGGTTGCTTTGAACGTCTTGAGTCCGGCCTTCAGGCCGGCCGGGGCCGGCGAGCGGCGCCGCATGTCGGCCGGCGCCTCGCCCATCCAGTCGGCGTAGCGCAGCGGATTGGAGCGCGCGTAGACGTATGGGGTGACGTCGGTGGGGTAGTCGCGGGCGGCGACCGGCTCGCGCGACAAGAACCGCTTGGACCGACTGTCGTAGACGCGCCGGCCCATGCGGTACAGCCCGGTGTCGCCTTCGCGCAGCGCGCTGTAGCGCCCCGCGTAGGTAAACGGGTTGTCGAGCCCGCCGTCTTCGCCGAGCAGCTCGCCGAACGCACTGTAGGCATAGCGCTGCACGACGGAGCCGGCGGCGTCGGTCACGAAGAGGACGTTGCCGACCTCGTCGAAGTGGTAGAAGCGAACGTCGTCGGTCGCGGCGTCCACGCTGTAGAGCAGCGCGCCGTCGTCGGCGCGCACGTAGTAGCGCCAGTCGGCGCCGTCGCGGCGGATAACGGCGATCGACGGCTCGAGCGTGCCGTAGTTCCACACGTACTCCTCGCGCGCGCCGCCAGCGTCCGTGCGCGCGACGACGCGCATGAGCCCGTCGTACTCGAAGGACACGGTATCGGTCCCGTCCGAGTACGACGCGAGCAGGTCGGGGCCGACCCACGTATACGACAGCACGCCGTCGTCGGTGACCCGCCCGAGGGCGTCGTAGGTCATCTCGGCGACCTGCGAGGCGCCGCCGATCGTGAGCGACACGCCGGCGGGCGGCGCGACGGGCGCGGCCGGCACGTCCCGCTGGGCCGCGACGACGTCGCCGAGCGCGTCGCGGGTGAGCGCAATCGCGCCGACGACGTCGGCGCCGCGCGTCGTGTCCACCGACACCACGTGGCGCCGCGCGTCGTAGCCGATCGCGGTGTCCACGCCGTTGGGTCGCCGGATCGCGATGCGCTGGCCCGCGGCGTCGTAGTCCATCTCCGTGCGGTTGCCGAGCCAGTCGTCGATGGCGACGAGGTTGCCCGCGGCGTCGTAGGTGTAGGTGACGGTCTTGCCGGCGGCGACTTCCATCGTGGCGATGCGGCCCTCCGGGTCGCGCGTCATGATCACGCCGTTGCACGCGACGATGTCGCCGTTTTCGTCGCGCGACAGGGTGACGCCGTTGCCGCCGACGAGCAGGTCTCGGCCGTCGTAGACGTAGGCCAGCGAGGTGCCGTCGCTGTAGTCCTGCGCGACGATGTTGCCGGCCGCGTCGTAGGAGATCGCGACGGTGCCGAGCCCGCCGGGCAGCGTGTAGCGCGACGGCCACGCCATGTCGTCGTACTCGATCGCCGTCGCGTTGCCGAGCGGATCGGTGCGCGACACGAGCAGGCCGGTCGCGTCGTAGGAGAAGGTCCACCGCTCGCCGGCGGGATCGGTGATCGCGGTGAGGTTGCCGGCGAGGTCGTATTCGTAACTGGCGGTCACGCCGCCGGGCGCGGTGATCGAGGCGATGCGGTCGGTGTTGTCGTACGCGATGGTCGTCGCGCCTCCGCGCGGGTCGACGCTCCGGGTGAGGCGACCGATGTCGTCGTAGGTCCGCATCGTCACGCCGCCGAGCTCGTCGGTGATGCTGGCGAGCAGACCGCGCGCGTCGTACGCATACACGGTCGCGTTGCCGAGCGGATCGCCGACGGACTCGAGCTGGCCGTCGGGCGTGTAGGCGAACGTCCACCGGTTGCCGTTGGCGTCGACGACCGCGGTGATCCGGCCGGCGGCGTCGTACTCGGTCGCCGACGTGGCGCCGGCGCGATCGGTCTGCGCCACGGCGCGACCAGCGCTGTCGTAGGTGACCGACTCGGTATGGCCGCGCGCGTCGGTGTGCGACGCGAGCCGCCCGGCGGCGTCCCACGTCATCGTCGACGTGTTGCCCTCGGGATCGGTGATCGACACGAGGTCGCCGGCGGCGTCGTATCCGTACGCGGTCACGCCGCCGCGCGAGTCGGTGAACGACACGACCCGGTCGCGGGCGTCGTAGGTGCGCGACTCGGTTGCGCCGTTGGGGTACGTCGTCGTCGTGGGGCGGTCGAGGGCGTCGTAGCCGTAGGAGACGGTGCGGCCGTCGGGGTCGGCGATCGCGGTGAGATTGCCGGAGGCGTCGTAGGTGAACGTCCACGTCCCGCCCAGCGGCGTGGTCGTGCTCGTGCGCAGGCCGCGGTCGTCGTACGTCCAGGTGGTCGTGCCGCCGCCGCGATCGACGCGCGCGACCACGTTGCCGGCCGCGTCGTACTCGTAGGTCTCGGTCGTGCCGTCGGGCCACGCGATCGCGGTCACCGCCGTCTCGAGGGCGCGTCCGATCGGCAACAGCCCGGTGGCGGCCGTGGCCGTCGCGCCGACCGGCGAGGTCCACGCCACGATCGCCGGCGAACCGGGCGCGCGCGACACGACGTGCCCGCGGCCGGTCGGATAGGTCACGCCGGCGCGGCGGCCGTCGGCGTCGTAGTCGAGATCCCAGATCGAGCCGTCTTCCCACTCGATGCGCAGCAGCCGGCCGCGTTCGTCGTAGATGTGGCGCGACGTGCGCCCGGCCGGGTCGGTCATCGTCCGCTGCGTCGCGCTGTCGTAGCTGATCGTGCCGCTGCCGTCCGGTCCGATCGCCTGGGACGCCACTCGACCGCTGCCGTCGAAGGTCTGCGCGACGACCACGTCGCCGTCGGGCGCCGTGACCGACGTGAGCAGGCCGCCGGCCGCGTAGGCGTACGTCGTGGTCGCGCCGGCGGCGTCGGTGACGGTCACGAGGTCGGCGCCGCTGTGGCCGAACGCCACGGTGCGCACGCCGTCGGACACGGCTGCGAGCAGCCCGGCGCCGTCGTAGGTGAGCGCGAGCTGGTCGCCGTACGGCCCGGTCACGAGCGCGAGGTCGGCGCCATTGTAGGACAGGTCGGTTCGGTTGCCGTTGCGGTCCACGATCGCGATGAGGGCGCCGGCCGAAAACGCATACAAGCGTCCGTCGCGCGGATCGTAGAGCTCGTAGTCGGCGCCGATGCCGTCCGCGAGCGCGAACGGGATGTCGGTAGTCTCGTCGAGCTGCCACACGCCGCCGGCGCGCGCGAACGCGATCGCGCGACCGCGCGGGTCGATCACGGTGACGGCGCCGGCGCTCTCGGTGAGCGTCCACTCGTAGCGGTGACGCCAGTTGCGCCCGAGCCGGCCGCTGCGCCCGAGCGCGTCGAGCCCCGACGCGTAGTAGCGCGCGAACGCCGGTGCTCCGGGGCCGTGAAGGACGAGGTCCGGCGCCTCGTCGCGGAACAGCTCGCCGGTGAATGTCGACACCGGGTCGCCGCGCCGGCCGCCGGTCTCGCCGACCTGCCCCTGCGTCGTGAGGCCGATCGGGCGGCAGTCGGGATCGGACGCGTCGTCGAGGCCGTCGCAGTCGCCGTCGGCGTCGTCGGCGCAATCCGCTTCGGGCGGCTGGTCCGCGACGTCCGGCTCGCACGTTCCCCAGAACCCGCTGGCCTGGCAGGTTTGCGTCCCGGGCGCGCACACGCCCGGTTCGCCGGTGTCGCACGCGCGCGTCTCGCCGGCCGTGCACGGTGCGTCGCAGCCGGCGTGGTCGTCGACCGTGTTGCCCGACAGCGCGGCGGTCATCGACACGAGCCCGGCCGGGTGCGCGCAGTAGATGCCGCCGCCGTCGCCGACCGCCTCGGCCATGTTGCCGGTGATGCTGCCGCCCTCGACGTGCACGCTCAGGCCCGGCGACACCGAGATGTACAGTCCGCCGCCCCGGGTCGCCGAGTTGCCGGCCATCGTGACGTCGACCAGCGCGATGCCGCGCGGCAGCGATGTCACGTTGCCCGCGTAGATCGCGCCGCCGCCGCCGCCGCCGGCGCCGCCCACGGAGTTGCCGGTGAAGGTGGACCGCACGATCGTGGCCGCTCCCGGCAGGTGCAGCGCGCCGCCGTTGTCGAAGCCGCCGGTGGCCACACTGTTGCCGATGAACTCGGTGTCGAAGATCTCGATGGTGGCGCCCGCGGCGACGGCCCCGCCGAATGCGAACGACGTCGGGAACACGACGCGGTTGTTCTCGAACCGGCTGCGCGTGATGACCAGTCGCGACGACGCGCTGTCGCTCATCGCGCCGCCGCCTCGGTCGGCCGTGTTGTCGCGAAACACGCAGTCGTCGATGAAGACGGCGCCGCCCACGACGTGCAGCGCGCCGCCGGTGCGACCGCTGTGGTTGCCCTCGAACACCACGCGCTGAAACGTCGTGGCGCCGGGACCTTCGATGCGCGCGCCGCCGCCGGCGTCGAGGGGCGCGCTGCCGCCGCGAATCGTGACGCCTCGGATCACGGCGTTGGCGACGGTCCGGAATACGAACCCGTTGCCCTCGGCGTCGATCGTGACGGCGCTCGGGTCCTCGGGGTTCTCGGCGGTGAGCACGCGGTGGCGCAGGGTGAGGTTGCTCTCGCGGTAGACCCCGGGCTTGACGACGATGGTCGCGCCGGTCGGCGTGTCCAGCAGCGCCTCTCCGATGGTCGTGTAGTCGCACGACCCGTCGGTGCAGACGGTCTCGGCGCGCGCGGTCCTGCTGCCGGCGGCGAGCACGAGCGCGGCCAGCGCCGCCCAGCCGGCGCCGCGGCGCCGCAGCCGGATCGCGATCAGCGCGGCGATCGCCAGCGCCGCCCACCACGGCGCGGTCCCGCCGCGGCTGCCGGTGGCGCGACAGCCGCAGCCGCCGCCTCCTCCGCCATCGCCGCCGCCGCCGCCGGTGTCGCAGGCGCCGCCGGCGCACACGCCGCCCTCGCACGGGGTGCCGTCGGGCGCGGGCGCGTACTCGCACTCGCCGCTGTCCGGGTTGCACGTACCGGGTGCCTGACACGGCCCCGGGTCCGCGCACGCGACCGGCTCGCCGCCCGTGCAGCCGTCGGGACCGCACGTCTCACCGGCGGTGCACGCGTCGCCGTCGTCGCACGCGGCGCCGTCGGGCAGCGGCGTGAACGCGTCGGCGCTCGCGCTCGGATCGCAGATTTCGCACGCGTTGGTGGGGTTGGCGTCGCCCGCCGTGTAGCACGTGTCGTCGATGTAGCAGTCGGCCACGCACGCGGTCTGGCCGACGAAGTTGCCGGCGTCGTCGTACCGGTAGGCGATGCGGATGTTCCCGTTGACCTCGAGCACGAGCCGGCCGGCGTCGTCGTAGGCGTAGGTCGCCGGTGCCGCGGCGGCCGCGCCGGTGGCGGCCGTGACGGTGGCGATCGAGGCCGCGAGTGCGGCGGCGAAAGCGCGGTGTTGCATGGTTCCTCCTGCGTCTCGACCCGCGCATGCCACCGCTCGCCCCGAAGCGCGTCGCCGTCGCTCGCCGGACCGTTCCCCCGAAGTCAGTCGATGGTACCCCACCGATCCGCGGCCCGGAAGCGACGTTCCACGCCGCACGGACACCGCGAGGTGGGAACGCGGACACACGCCTCGCCCCGTGTGCCGTCGCCGCCGGTCGATGCGAGTATTGACACGCGCCGCGGCCAGCTTACATGATGGTCACATGCGATGCGTACGAGGGGGGCGGCTCGCGCTCGCCCTGACTGTGGGGCTTTCCTGGGTGACGGCGTGCGGCGGCGGCGGCGACGACGATGACGATACAACGACGGCGGACGCGGCGGCCGGCAGCGACGCGGGCTCGGCGACGCCGGACGCGGGCTCGGCGACGCCGGACGCGGGCTCGACGACGCCGGACGCGGGCTCGACGACGCCGGACGCGGGCGGGACGACGCCGGACGCGGGCGGGACGACGCCCGATGCGGGCGGGACGACGCCGGACGCGGGCGGTGTCGACGGCTGCGTGCCGTTGACCGACTGTCCCGCCGGGCTCGACTGCGGCGACTATCCCGACGGGTGCGGCGGCACGATCTCGTGCGGGACGTGCACCGAGCCAGAGACGTGCGGCGGCGGCGGCGAGCCGAACGTCTGCGGCTGCACGCCGGCGGTGGCGTGTGAAGACTTCGGCTTCAACTGCGGCATGATCGACAACGGTTGCGGCGAACTGATTAAGTGCGGGACGTGCACGGCGCCGGAGACGTGCGGCGGCGGCGGCACGCCGAACGTGTGCGGAGTCGGTACGTGCACGCCGATGGCGTGTGAAGACTTCTTCGGGCCTGACACGTGCGGTTCGCCGCCCGACGGGTGCGGCGGGACGCTGACGTGCGGGACGTGCACGGCGCCGGAGACGTGCGGCGGCGGCGGCGTTCCCTTCCGGTGCGGGTCGTGCACGCCGTTGACCTGCGAGGATTACAACGCCACCTGCGGCACCGTTCCCGACGGATGCGGCGGGACGCGGACGTGCGGGACGTGCACGGCGCCGGAGACGTGCGGCGGCGGCGGCAC
>RFGE01000308.1 GCA_003696105.1 Deltaproteobacteria bacterium
GAGGGCGACGAAGCCGCCGTGGACGGTCGCGGTGTACCGCCGCGGCACGTCCCCGAGGGCGCACAGCCCGCCGACCGAGGAGCCGACGCCGAACGTAAACGCCTGGCAAGCCGCGGCGCGGACACGCGCATCGCCGGCGCGCGCATCGCCGGCGCGACCGCGCGCATGCCGCGGGCGGCGCGATCCGTGGTACGCCGTCGGCGCCGTGGCGGCCTTGCGGGTGTTGCACGTGTCCGATCGCCTCAGTCAGCGGGGAGGCGCCGACGTGTATCTGCTCGCGCTCGCGGACCGCCAGGCGACGCGGCATCGCGTCGACATCGCGATCGGGCGCGAGGACGGCACCGCCCGCGCGCCGTGTCGGGTCCATCGCGTGCCGGCGTTGGCGTCCGCCGGTCCGGCGCCCGCGCGCGCCGCGCTCGACGCGGTCGCGCGTGCCGTTCGCCCGGACGTCGTGCACGTCCACAACGTCGTCAACCCGGATGCGCTCGCGTGGGCGGCCGACCGCGGTGCCGTCATGACCGTGCAAGACCACCGCGCGTTCTGTCCCGGTCGAGGCAAGTGGCGCGCCGACGGCGCCGTGTGTCGCGACGCGATGGCGCCCGACGTGTGCGCGGGCTGTTTCGACGATCCACATTATTTCGCGCGCATCGGGGCGATCACGGCCGCGCGGCTGGCGCACGTGAGGCGCATGGCGCGCGCGATCGTGCTGTCGGAGTACATGCGCGCCGAGCTGGCGGCGGCCGGCGTGCCGCGCGACCGCATCGAGGTCGTCCCGCCGTTCGTGTGGGGGATCGATCCGGCCGCGCCGGCGACGCATCCGCCGTGCGTCCTCGTCCCCGGCCGGCTCGTCGCGGCCAAGGGCGTGTGGGATGCCGTCGACGCGTGGCGGCGGTCGGGCGTGCGGTGGCCGCTGGTGGCGGCGGGCACGGGACGCGAGCGGGCTGCGCTGGAAGCCGCCGGGGTGCGCGTGCTCGGCTGGGTCCCGCACGCCGACATGGCCGGCGTCTACCGCAGCGCGCGGGTCGTCGTGTTCGCGCCGCGCTGGCAGGAGCCGTTCGGCATCGCCGGGCTCGAGGCGCTGTGGTGTGGCGTCCCGGTCGCCGCTTGGGAGTCCGGCGGCGTTCGCCAGTGGCACCCCGGCCCGCTGGCGCCGTGGGGCGACGTCGACGCGCTGGCGGCGCTCATCGCGGCGCTCGACGGCACGCGCCCGTCGCCGCCGCGCGTCCCGGCCGACGAGGCGGCCCTCCTCGACCGGCTCGACGCCATTTACGCGGCCGCCGCCGGCCGGTGATGCGGCGCGCGACCCGGCGGCGCGGCGGCGCGGCGACGCGGCGGCCGGGACTGCCGAGCGGCGTCACCGGGTCGGCTCGCCGATCGCGAACCGATACAGCACGCGCTCGAGTTCGCTCCGGTCGAACCACACTCCGTGGTCCGCGCAGGAATCGAGCACCGCGCCGTATGCGGCCACCCGGCGCATCGCGGCGCCGCAGGCCGGGCACGTCCGGTCGCTCGGACCGACGTCGTCCCAGGCGAGCGCGCGCGGCGGGTCGCCGGCGTGCGCCATCCATTGCAGCATCGCGCGCAAGTCGCCATGGGACAGCCATGCCCCGCCGCAGTCCGGTCAGGTTCGGGTCGAGTCGTACCGGGTGCGCCGCACTTGGAGCGCCGCGCCGCACGGGCAGCGAAAGAAGTCGTCGCGAAACGGCATGGCCGATCTGCGGCATTGTCCTACCCGCTCGCCGGTCGACCGCGAAAAAAAACGCAAAACCGACCGAGGATCGAAAGCGCCCTGACAACAATTTCGACAGTGGGGCTGTAAAAATACAGACAGAACGGACAACGGCGTCCCACAACCAGGAGTTCGACGGATGAAGCGGTTCAAACTATGGTCGGTATTGGCCCTCGCTATGGTGGCGCCGGCGTGCGGCGGCGCGATGGGGCAGGTGCCCGTCCGCGGCGACGACGCCGAAGTCGCGCGGCTCGCGGGCGAATGGAAGGGGCAGTTCGAGGGCGTCGACAACGCCAAGACCGGCACGATCGACCTCAACTTCCAGCTCGGTCGCCACACCGCGGACGCGCGGGTGACGCTGCTCGGTGCTTCGACCGACGGCTCGGCGATGAAGCTGAAGGTCGAGTACCTGGCGGTCGAAAACGGCACGATTCGCGGCAAGATCGAGCCGTACGTCGATCCGGAGTGCTCGTGCAAGGTGGAGACCGAGTTCGAGGGGGCGCTCACCGGCGACTACATCGTCGGCACGTACTTCGCCCGGCCGGCGGCCGGCGGCGAGCGCAAGGGCCAGTGGTCGGCCGAGCGCGTGGACTGACCGTCCCGTAGCTGGCGCGCGCAAGGGCCAGTGGTCGGCCGAGCGCGTGGACTGACCGTCCCGTAGCTGGCGAGCGCAAGGGCCAGTGGTCGGCCGAGCGCGTCGTCGGATCGCATGCCGCCGGCCGGTCGCCCGCCGGCGCGGCGGCCGGGCTGGTAGGCTGGATGTCGGTGCGGCGCCGGTGTCGGAACGAGATCGAACAACTCCACCAGTTCTTCACCGACTGGTTCACCGGGGTCGTACGGGATTCGGACGCCAACTTTGCGCGCGTCGCCGGCGTGCTGGCCGACGACTTCGTGCTCGTGTCCCCGGACGGCCGCGTGTACGACCGCGCGTCGATCTTGTCCGTCATCCGGCGGGGGCATGGTCGGCGCGCGCCTGATGCGTTTTTGATTTCGGTCGATTCGTTCGACGTGCGGTGCGCGGACGGGGCGCTGTGCGTCGCGACCTACCGCGAGCGGCAACGAATCGAGGGCGACGACACGTGCAGGATTTCGACGGCGGTGTTCCGCGAACGTCCACTGACGCCGAACGGCGTACAGTGGGTTCACTTGCACGAGACGTGGGAGGCGCCGGCGGAGGCGGAGTAGCCACGGACTTCGATGCCGACACGGACGTCGCGCTCGATGGCGACGAGCGGTTCGAAGTGCTCGGGCGGCTGGGCCGCGGCGGGATGGGGGTGGTCTATCGCGTCTACGACCGCGAGCGCGGCGCCGTGGTGGCGCTCAAGGTGTTGCGCAAGGTCGACCCGGTCGCGATCTACCGCTTCAAGCGAGAGTTCCGCACGATCTCGGAGATCTCGCATCCGAATCTCGTGAGCCTCTACGAGCTGGTCAACCGCGGCGATCAGTGGATGTTCACGATGGAGCTGGTCGACGGCTGCGACCTGCGCAGCTACGTGCGCGGCCCCGATCCGGAACCCGCGGTCGCCACGCCGACGGCGACCATCGGCGACACCGCGCCGACGCAGGCGAGGCCATCGGCTGCGACTCCGGCGCGCCCCGGCGTCGGGCCGCTCACCGACGAGGCACAGTTCGAGCGTCTGCGCGCCGCGGCGCTCCAGCTCGCGCGCGGGCTCGTGGCGCTGCACCGCGCGGGCCATCTGCACCGGGACGTCAAGCCGTCCAACGTCATGGTCGCGCGGGACGGGCGCGTCGTGCTGCTCGACTTCGGCATCGTGCGCGACATCCAGCCGCAGCCGGGCGACGACGTCGTGGTGGGCACGCCGGCGTACATGGCCCCGGAACAGGCGGCCGGCGGCGAGCTGTCCGAGGCCAGCGACTGGTACAGCGTCGGCGTCGTGTTGTTTGAGGTGCTCACGGGCCGGCGGCCCGCGCCGACGGCCACGCCGGCGGCGGATCCAGGCGTTCGCCGGGGGCTCGCGGCGGCGCTCACCCGGCTCGCGCCGGCGGCACCGCCGGACCTGCAGCTTCTGTGCCTCGACCTGCTCGAGCGCGACCCGGCGCTGCGCCCGTCGGGCGCGGAGGTGCTCGAACGCCTCGGCGATGCCGACGCCCCCGGTGACTCGGCGCCGATGCGCCTCGCGGTCCCTCCCGACGATGCGCCATTGATCGGCCGCGACCGGGAACGGGCCGTGCTGCGGGATGCGTTCGCCGCGACGCGCTCGGGGGCGCAGCGCACGGTGCTGGTCGCCGGCGAGTCCGGCATGGGCAAGACCGCGCTCGTGCGCGCGTTCTTGCGCGAGGTGGGACGCGAAGACCGCGCCATCGTCCTGGCCGGTCGCTGCTACGAGCGGGAATCCGTCCCGCACAAGGCGGTCGACAGCCTGGTCGACGCGCTCGCCCAGCGGCTGCTGGCGCTGCCGCCGAGCGACGTGCGCGACGTCGTCCCGCCCGACGCGGGCGCGCTGGCGAAACTGTTCCCGGTGCTGAGCCGCGTGCCGGTGTTTTCGCGCGCGCTGCGCCGCATCCCGGCGGTGATGGACGTCGCGGTGATGCGCCGCAAGGCGTTCTCGGCGTTCCGCGAGTTGCTCACGCGGCTGGCGCGGCGCGGGCCGCTCGTGCTGTACATCGACGACGTCCAGTGGGGCGACGCCGACTCGGCGGCTCTGCTCGTCGACGTGATCCAGCCGCCGGCCCCGCCGCCGGTTCTGTTGATCGTCAGCTTTCGCGCCGAGGAGGCCGATCAGAGCGCGTTTCTACGCGCGCTGGCGAAGGCGCCGGTGTCGCCGACGATCGTGCAGGTTCCGCCCCTGTCGCCGGACGATGCGCGCGCTCTGGCCGCCGCACTCGCCGAGCGCGGCGGCGGGCTGCCCGGCGCGGTCGACGTCGCCGGCATCGCGCGCGAGTCCGGCGGCTCGCCGTTTTTCGTCGGCGAACTCGTGCGCCACATGCTGGAGGTCCGGGGCGGTCCGGCGGCTGCGGTGTTTTCCGGGGTCGAACGGGGCGTGAGCTTGCGCGACGTCCTCGGCGCGCGACTCGCCGATCTCGAGGACACCCACCGGCGGCTGCTGGCGGCCATTGCGGTCGCCGGCGAGCCGATCCCGCAGGCGGTGGCGCGGCGCGCGGCGGGGGTCGGCGACTCCGCGGCGGTCGCGCTGGTCGAGCTGCGCAACCGCCATCTCGTGCGCACGCGGGGACCGCGCGACGACGACGCGGTCGAGACGTACCACGACCGGGTGCGCGAGGCGGTCGTCGGCGCGCTGTCGGTGACGGACAGGCGCGCCCTGCATCGGGAGCTGGCGCTCGCGCTGGAGCGGGCGGGCGCGGACGCCGAGACGCTCGCGCGGCACTGGGCGGGCGCGGGCGAACGCGAGCGCGCCGCGCGGCTGTGCGTCGTGGCGGCCGACGCCGCGGCCGAATCGCTCGCGTTCGACCGCGCGGCGGCGCTGCTGCGGCGCGCCATCGAGCTGCGGCCGCTGGCCGGCGCCGACGGGGCGGCGCTGTACGACAAGCTCGGCACGTATCTGGCGAACGCCGGCCGCGGCGCCGAGGCCTCCGACGCGTTCCTCGCCGCAACGCGCGGAGTCGACGAGCAGACCGCGGTCGACTACCGATTGCGCGCGGCGGAGCAGGCGCTGCGGGCCGGTTCGATCGAGCAGGGGATGGAGCTTCTGCGCGGCGTGATGGAATCGATCGGCGACCGGCTGCCGCGCACGCGGCGGGGCGCGCTGTTTCGGCTGGCGCAGGCGCGGCTGCGGCTGAGGCTGCGCGGGCTCGATTTCGAGGAGCGGCCCGCGGACCAGGTGGATCCGGTCGCGCGGCGGCGGCTCGAGATCGCGTGGACGGCGGCGTCGGCGCTCGCGATGTGCGACCCGGTGCTCGGCGCATACTTTCAGGCGCGCCATCTGGTGTCCGCGCTCGAGCAGGGGGCGCCGGGGCACGCGTCGTGCGCGCTGTCGATCGAGGCGTGTTACGCGTCGCTTCGCGGGTTCAAGACGCGCGCCCGGGCCGAGTTGATCGCGTCGCGCGGGCGGGAGATCGCCGAGCGGCTCGGCGACCCGAAGGCGCTGATGTGGGCGGATGCGGCCGAGGGGTTGATCGCGTTTGCGACCGAACAATGGCGGCGGTCGTTGTCGTGCATCGAGCGGTGCGAGCAGATCGTGCGCGACCGGCTGCCGGGCAGCGCGTACGAGCTGCACGGTGCGATGATGTTCCGCGTGTTCGCGCTGTTCTACCTGGGCAGCGCGGCCGAGTTGGCGCGCTCGGTACCCGAGCGGCTGCAAGAGGCGCGCGATCGGGGAGACGCGTACGCGGTGATGAACCTCAGCTCGGGACTCGCCAACGTCGCCTGGCTCGTCGTCGATGAACCGGATACGGCGCGCGATCTGGCCGAGCAGACGCGCCGCGGATTGCGGCACGATGGGTTCTATCTACAACATTATTGGGACCTGTTCGCACGCTGTCAGATTCGCCTCTATCAAGGGTACGGCGAGGCGGCGTGGCGCGAGATCGAGCAGCGGTGGAACGCATTGCGCGCATCGCGGCTGCTGTCGATCCACATGGTGCGGCTCGAGGCACTGCACCTGCGCGCGCGTTGCGCGGTGGCGGCGGCCGCTGCCGGTGACCCGGCGGCGATCCGCACGGCGACGGCCGCCGCGCGCCAGCTCGAGCGCGCGGGCACGCGCTGTTCGCGTGCGCTGGCCGCGCTGGTGCGCGCCGGTCTCGCCGACGTCGCCGGCGACGCCGACGCGGCGGTGCGCGCGCTGCGCGACGCGATCGGGCGGTGCCGGTCGGCCGACCTGCCTGGCTACGAGGCGGCGGCGGCCCGGCGGCTGGGCGCGCTGCTCGGCGGCGACGAGGGCCGCGACTACGCCGAGCGCGCCCAGCGGTGGTTTCGGCGCGAACGGATCGCGAATCCCGAGCGATTCGCCGCACTCCTGTTGCCGCCGGGGCGGTGACTGCGCCGCCGCGCGCGGGACGTCACGTCGCCCGCGTTCCGCACGCGACGATCGCGCGCAGGATGCGGGCCATCGTCGCCAGTTCGCGCGCGACGGCCGGTGCGCGCGACGGCGACCACCGCGATTCCGTCGCCTGCGTGTGTTCGTACAGACCGGTGAGATGGACGCGGCAGTCGACGTGGCGCGGCATGGCGTCGGCCAGCGCCAGCGCCTCCGTGTACGGGATGACGTCGTCGTCGCGCCCGTGGACGATGTGCACCGGGCAGCGGATGCCCGCGAGGTGAGGGCGCGGGTCGAGGAACGCGGCGCGGTCGTCGAGGCGCGCGAGCGCCGCGCGGCACAACTCGTCCGCTCCGGGGTCGAGGCCGACGCCGATCCGGTACCAGCGCCGCGTCTGTGGCGGTGCGTCCGGTTCGAAGCGGCGCGCGACGCGCTGGTATGCGCCGTCGCGTTTCATCTCCGGGCGGCCCCAGGTCGCCTCCACGTATGCGCGCCAGGCGGCGACCAGCGCTGCTCGATCGCGCGGCGGATCGGCGACCCAGTCGAGCAGATTCAGTACGACGACCGGCTGGTTGAGCGGATCGCGACGGGCGATCGCGCGTCCGCCGACGCGGCCCGTGAGACAAAACTCGATCGTGCGCGCGAAGTCGGCGAACCCGCCGAACACGATCAGGCCGCCGACCGCATCCGCGTGCCGCTCCGACGCGGCCAGTCGCAGCGCGGGCAGGGATCCGAACGAGATGCTGAACACCCCCGGCCGGACGCGCGCGGGGCGCTCGGGCAGCGACGCAAGGAGGTCGAAGGCGCGCGCGAGGTCGTCGATGGCGGTCGGGCGCACGCGCAGCGCCAGGTAGTCGGGCAAAAACGGCGCGAGCACCGCGAAGCCCGCGGCGGCGAGCACCGCGCACAGGCGGTCGAACCGCGGATCGGCGGGACCGGCGTAGTGCAACCCCGGTGCGACGAGGTAGGCGCCGAGCGGGGCGCGATCGCGCGGCGTGTACCACCACGCGTCGAACGGCCGGGGGCCGTCGACCGCGACCGTGCGCCGGGCGACGCCGCGCGGGCGCACGCTCGCCGGGCTCCACGGGCCGAGCCAGCGCGCCAGGGTGGCGATCGCGCGGCCCGTCTGCGCGGCGCGAGCCGCCCGCGCGACGGTCGTCGCCGTGGCCGTTGCGCGCCCGGTGCGGGCCACGTGCTACTTCGACGTGCTCACCACGCGCGTCTGCGCGAACTGGCGGTGCCCGTCGCGGGACGAGTGATACCCGTAGCCGCTTTCTTTCGCGCCGACCCACGGCGTGCCGCGCGCGCCGCCGCAGCCGCGATTGATCCCGATCATGCCGGCGTCGAGCCGGCGGGCGACGCGGGCGGCGTGGTCCGGTTCGCCGAAAACGACCGCGCCGAGGCCGAACCGCGAGTCGTTCGCGAGCGCCACCGCCTCGTCTTCGTCGTCGACGACGGTGACGCACGCCACCGGTCCGAAGGTTTCGTCCACGGCGATCGCCATGTCGTGGGTGACGCCGACGAGGATCGTCGGCTGCAGGAAGTTGCCGTCCGGGTCGCCGCCGCCGCCGAACGCAACGGTGGCACCCCGTTCGATCGCATCGCGCACTTGCGACACGACGTGGTCGCGCTGCCTCGCGTTGATCATCGGACCGATCTGCGTGTCTTCATCCAGTCCGTTGCCGACGGTGAGCCGGCGAGTCTCGGCGATCAACTTGTCAAGGAACGCATCGGCGACCGCGCAGTCCACGTAGATGCGCTCGGTGCTCACGCAGACCTGGCCTGCGTTGCGAAAGCTGTTTTGCGCCGCAAACTTCGCCGCGCGTCCGACGTCGGCATCGCGCAACACGATGAGCGGATCCTTGCCGCCGAGTTCGAGCACCACGCGCGCAAGGCGCCGGCTCGCCGCGGCGAGGATGTGCTTGCCTGCCTCGCGCGAGCCGGTAAACGCGATCAGGTCGACGTCGGCCGCGACGAGCGCCTTGCCCTGGTCGTCGGCGCCGTGCACGACCTGGAGCACGCCGGGCGGCAGCACTTCGTTGAGCAGGTCGGCATACGCCTGGCCGATGAGCGGCGTTTCCTCACTCGGCTTGAGGATCACCGCGTTGCCGGCCATCAGCGCCGGCATCACCATCCAGTGCGGCATCGCGAACGGGAAGTTCCACGGGGTGATCGCCGCGCACACGCCGAGTGGGTCGCGATAGACCACCGACCGGGTGCGCGCGTCGTCGACGACCTCTGGCGCCAGCGCGTCGACCATGTCGTCGAGTTCGGCGCGTAGATGGTCGCCGCCGCAGGATCGAATCTCGCCGACGGCTTCGCGTACCGGCTTGCCCATCTCCATCGTGAGCAGTCGGCCGAGCGACTTCGATCGGTCGATGATCCGGTCCGCGACCTGGGCGAGCACGTCGGCGCGACCGCGCGGCCCGAGGTCGCCCCACGCGGGCTGCGCGTTGCGTGCGCGTGCAACGAGTTCGGGAATGCGCGCGACCGGCGTGATCTCGACTTCGCCGACGACTTCGCCGGTGGCGGGGTTGATCGACTGAAGGCTCGCCATGACCATGGGTGTACCACGCGCCCGGCGGCACGGCGCCGGCGAAATACCTCCGGAGTGGCCGCGCCGGCTAGGCGGTCACCAGGTGGGTGACGTCGGCGAACGCCGCCGAACACGGCGGCCCGTCGCAGTGCAGGTAGCGCGCGATGCCGCCGGCGCGCAGCGCCACGATCGACGCCGACCGCGTGCCGTACACCGGCGTGTGGACGCACAACGCTTCGAGGTGGCGCGCGGTCGCGGCATCGAGCGGCGCGTCCTCCGGCCGGGCGGTCACCAGGTCGGCCGGCGGCAGCCAATGATCGGCCAACGCGCGCGCGAGGTCGTCGAGGCTCGCGTCGGGGCGGATGAGGGCGCGCGCGCGGTGCACCTTGGCGAGTGACGGCGCATCGAGCCGGTCGTTCGGCAAGATGTGTACCCCGCGCGGCACGGCCTGGACGGCGACGCGGTCGGCGCCGGGGCGGCCATAGGCGACGCGCAGGCCGGTCGCGTCGCCGAATAGCAGGTTGAACGGGTTGTAGTCGCCGGGGCGAATCGTGGCGAGCAGCGCTTCGATCGCGTCGACCGAGCCGGCGCGCGCCGCGTCGACGACGAGCGTGCCGCGCGATCGCGCGGCAGGGCGCGGCGGCACCCCGGTGCGCTGGTTCGTGACCGCGACGATCGTTCCGGATTCCGTCACCGCGAGCCACGTGCCGCCGGCCGACTCGTCGCGGCCGCCGACCACGCGCGGCGCGGTCGACAGCACCTGAGGTCCCGTAGCCGGCCGAGCATACGCCTCGTCGCGATTGGCGGCGACGACGACCGGAAACTCCGGGTGCGTCCCGTGGAGGATGGCGATGAGGCACATGACGCGGCAAGGCGAGGGTAGCCGATCGTGCGCGTTCGACGACACGGGCGTCGCCGATTCCGACGCGCGTGGACGAATGCTACAGTCGTCGACACGCGATCTCGCGTCGTTGTGTTTGGCATCGCGATTGCTTTCTGTCTGCGGTGCCGTCCGCGCCGGAGGGTCATGTCGAAAATAGCCGTCAGTCTCACCGCGAGCGCCGTCGTCTTCTGTCTCACGTCTACCGCCGCCGCGCAGCCCTCGTGGGGCTACCGGCCGGCGGGGCATCGCGCGCCGCCGCGCGACGGGCTGCTCATCGGCTTCGGCCTCGGGGGCGGCAACATCAGCGCCGAGTGCGCTACCGAGGCGCGCGACCTGTGCGACGAGGTGCTCGAATCGGGCAGCCTCGACTTTCACGTCGGCGCAATGTTGGCGCCGCGCCTCGGCGTGATGCTCGACGTGTGGCCGATGGTCTACCGGGAAGACCGGCTGACGATCACCCACGTGATCACGACCGCGGCGGTGCGGTTCTGGGCCACCCCGCGGCTGTGGCTGCAAGGCGGCGTCGGCAGCGCCTACGCGCGATTCAAGTACGACGGGATCCTCATCGACGAGGACGTGCAGACCGACACGGTCGCCGGCGCGATGGCGGCGATCGGCGTGGAGGTCGTGCGCCGGCCGCGGTTCGGGATTGACGTGCAGCTGCGCGGCGGCACCGGCTTCTACGAGGAGGACGAGGTCAAGGGCAAAAGCGCCGCGTTCCAGGTGGGCTTCACCTGGTTCTGAGTTGCCGGCGGGCTGAGCGGCCGCCGGTACCGCGGCGTGCGGTGCGCTCGCGTACGATCGCGGGCGTCGCCCGGCGTCAGGCGGCGATCGTGATCGCGCCGCGGTCGATGGCGGCCGCGGCGGCGTCGACCAGCAGCCGCGTGACGTCGCCGAGCCGAGCGAACCGCTCGTCCCGGGTGAACCCGCGCACGTAGCGATAGTAGATCTGTTGTACGATCACCGCGGTCTTGAACAGCCCGTAGGCGTAGTAGAAGACGACGTGCGCCACGTCGCGTCCGGTGCGGCGCGCGTAGGCGTCCACGAGCTGTTGGCGCGTGAACATGCCCGGCAGCGCGGTGGGGCCGAACGCAACCGCGCGCAGCGGCGCCGGGTCGGCCGCCTCGACCCAGTAGGCGAGCGCGGTGCCGAGGTCCATCAACGGGTCGCCGACGGTCGCCATCTCCCAGTCGAGGATGCCGACGATGCGCGTCGGCTCGGCCGGGTCGACGACCAGGTTGTCGAACTTGTAGTCGTTGTGGATGATGCGGCCGGGCAGCGACGCGGGCATGTGGTCGGCGAGCCAACGCGCGACGCGGTCGACGGCCGGCACGTCGTCGGTCCGGGCGCCGTGGTAGCGGCGCGTCCACCCCTCGATCTGGCGCTGGACGTAGCCGTCCGGCCGGCCGAAGTCGCCGAGGCCGATCGCGTCCGGCTCGAGCGAATGCAACTCGGCGAGCGTGTCGACGAACGCTTCGCACAGGTCCGCCGCCACCGGCGGCGACAGATCGATGCCCGGCGGCGGCGTGCGCCGGATGATTGCGCCGCGCACGCGCCGCATCAGGTAGAACTCGCAGCCGAGCACCGCCGGGTCGTCGCAGAACGCCACCGGTTCGGGAGCGCGAGGGTAGTGCCGCGACAGGTTCGACAAGATCCGGTACTCGCGGCGCATGTCGTGCGCCGACTTGACGTTGGCACCGAACGGCGGCCGGCGCAGCACGTACTCGTCGTCGCCGACGCGCACCCAGTAGGTGAGGTTGGAGTGACCGCCGGGGAATTGCGCGACGGTGACCTGAGCCGCGGGACTCCCGAGGGCGTCGCGTACCCACGGCGCCAGTCGGGTCAGGTCGAGCTCCTCGCCGGCGCGGACGGGCGCGGGGCGATCGAGCGCGGGCGATTCGTCGGCTGGCCGGGTCACGGCGTCGACTCGGCGTAGGCGCGCAGGATGCGCCGGGCGACGACGATCTTGTGCACTTCGTCGGGGCCGTCGTAGATGTGCGCGCCGCGCTCGTGAGCGTAATAGTGGCCGAGCGGCGTGTCGTCGGTGAGGCCGAGGGCGCCGTGTACCTGGACGGCGCGGTCGATCACCTCGGACAACACGTCGGCGACGTAGAACTTGATGAGGGACACCTCCTCCCGGGCCGCGTAGAAGCCCTCGCGGTCGATCCGCCACGCGCACGCGAGCACGGCCCACCGCGCGGCAACCATTTTGGCGCGGCACTCGGCGATCCACGCCTGGACGATCTGTTTGGTCGCCAGCGTCTTGCCGTCGCCCACGTCTCGTGTCGCGGCGCGCCGGCACATCAGATCGAACGCGCGCTTGCAGATGCCGAGCCAGCGCATGCAGTGATGGATGCGGCCGGGGCCGAGTCGCTCCTGCGCGATGGCGAAGCCCGCGCCTTCCTCCCCGAGCCGGTTGGTTTGCGGCACGCGCACGTGGTCGTACTCGATCTCGCCATGGCTCGCCCATCCCTCGCCGGCGTGGCCCATGATCGGAATGTTGCGCACGAGACGAAATCCGGGCGCGTCGGTCGGCACGATAATCTGCGTCGCGCGCCGATGCGGCGGAGCGTCCGGGTCGGTCACGGCCATGACGATCGCGAACGCCGCGCCGTCGGCGGCGGTCGTAAACCACTTGCGGCCGGTGATCACGTAGTCGTCACCGTCCTTGACC
>RFGE01000309.1 GCA_003696105.1 Deltaproteobacteria bacterium
CCATCGGGCCGGATGCGGACGCGATGTTCACCACGCCCGACCTCGGGCTGCCGCGGGGCTTCGCGCTGATCCGCTGGGGCTCGCGCGGTCATGTGCTCACCCTCGGCGAGGGGATGAGCGGCACCGTCAAGCTCGGCGGCGAGGAGATGGCGGTCGAAGATTTCCTTGCGCGCAGCGGCGAGCGTCCGCGCGGCAGCGCCGGCGCGTTTCGCGCGACGCCGATCTCCCCCGGCGATTGGGGCCTGGTCGAACTCGACGGGCGCGGCGATCACAAGGTGTTCTTTCACTACGTCCCGGTCGACGAGCCGCTGCCCCATCGCCGCCGTTTGGACGCCGAACTCCTCGCCCCCGCGCTCGCGTTCTCGTTCGTGCTCCACGGCGTCCTGCTGATCTACTCGTACCAGATGCGCGACGCGCGGCGGCACAGCTTCCTGTTTCCGGGCACGGTCGATCCCCTCGCCCAATACGACATCGAGCGGCCCGTGCAGATCCAAGACGTGCCGCTCGACGACGTGAAGGCCGGAACGGAAGACGGCGAGCCGGACGCGCCGCCGGCTTCGACCGTCGGCGAATCGGGCAAGTCGGGCGGCGAAGGCGACAAGCCCCGGCGGCGCGCACCGGACCCGGACCAGGGCGACGCCGACGCCGTGGTCGCGAAAGTGCGATCGACCGGTCTGTTGCGCCACAGCGCCAGCCTCGAGAAGGTCGCGCGCCGGGGCGGTTTCGACCGGCGGCTCGGCAACGCGATGGCGCGCATCCAGGGCCCGGCGAACCACGGCGGTCTCGGCGGCTTTGGTTCCGGCCGCGGCACGGGGGTCGGTCCGGGAGAGGGGACCGGCACGACCCGCGGCGGGACGGGGAAGGGCCCGGGCGGCGGCGGCACCGCGCACGGGGACGTCGTCACCCAGGGCGTCATCAAGACCGGCGGCAAGCGTCCGCCGCGCGGCGTCGCGGGCGGCGGCGGGCTCAAGGAGGCGCGCGTCCAGGTCACGACGGGCACCGCGTCCGGCGACTTCGGCGACCTCACCGCCGACCAGATCAACAAGGTGGTCCAGTCGCGCAAAAACGCGATCCGCGCGTGCTACGAGCGCCAGCTCCAGCGCAGTCCCAAGCTGTCGGGAAAGATCGTCATCCGCTGGACCATCGACGGCGGCGCGGTCACATCGGCGAAGGTCAAGAGCACGACGATGCGCAACGGGGCGGTCGAGGACTGCATCGTCCGCCAAGTGCTGCGCATGCGATTTCCAAAACCAAAAGGCGGGCGCAAGGCGATCGTCAACTATCCGTTCCTGTT
The DNA here is from genome assembly GCA_003696105.1 of Deltaproteobacteria bacterium. Classification (NCBI taxonomy): domain Bacteria; kingdom Pseudomonadati; phylum Myxococcota; class Myxococcia; species Deltaproteobacteria bacterium. Next base: position 1,295 of record RFGE01000309.1, read on the forward strand.
TGCGCCGCGCTAGCGAGGGCCCCATGTCCATCCGTCTGTCGTCGATCGTGCTGCTGCCAACGGCCGCCGCCCTGCTCGCGCCCGCCGCCGGGTGCGCGGACGACCCCGTCTACGTCACGCCGCCCACACCGGTGCTGGAAGTCAACGCCGGCGACATGGGCGCTCCGACCGCGATGAGGACGGTCGCGCTGCCGATCCGCGTCGAAACTGACGACGACGTCGCCGACCGCGAGGCGCGCGCCGCGGAGCTCGGCGTCCCGGCCGACAGCATTCCCTACGTCAAGCTCGGCGACATGGACGTGTCGATCGAATGGACGCTGCGCAACCTCGACGACGCGCCCGCCGTCGCGCGCATCGACGTCAACGGCGCCAACCAGTGGTGGCGGTTCGTCCCCGAGTTGTTCGACATCGACGAAGACGAGGACGAGGTGCAGCCCCCGCCACCGCTGGTCGACGGCCCGCCGCTGCAGCTCGAGCCGCTCGAGACGCGCTCGGGAGTCGTCCGCGAGGACCAGCTGGTCGAAGCGGCGATCGATCTCGATCTGATGTCGCGTGCCGGCGCGGATCCGGTGGTCGTGCTCCTCGGCGTCGACGAGGACACCCCGTCGCTGGTCGACTCCACCACCGGCGTCACGCTGCCGCGGGACGTGTTCGCCGGCCTCGTGGAACTCGAGCTGCGGCTTTCGGGCACCGCGCACCTGGTGTTAGAGTTCACGGTGCGCGTGCGCGATCATCGCGGATTGCTGCACGACCAGCTCGGCGCGGCGCCGCCGGACGAGCTGGCCGTGTTCACGCCCGCCGACCTCATGCCGCCGATGCCCGATCCCGGCTCGTAGGACGTACCCGGTCCGCGCGCGCACTCACCGATCGCCATGGCCCCCAACTTCCACGCCGCGCTGCTCCGCCGTCACGCGGGTACGCCGTCCAGCGCCGCACCGGCCGCGCACGTCTGCGGTCGGCACCCGACGCGCTCCGCGTTGCGGCGACGCGGCCGGGGGCTGCCCCTGGCCGCCGCGTCCGTTCGCCGCTATCTCGCCGCCCTCGCCTTGCTGGCCGCCGCGCCGTCCGCGGCGCGCGCGGACGACCGGCCCGCGTCCACCGGCCCCTACGCCGAGGGCGCCCTCGGCGCAACGGCGTTCGTCGGCAACGCGAGATCGGCCGCCGCGGTCGGGCCGGCGCTCGGGGTTCGCGCCGGCATCGACCTGTGGTCCTGGCTCTCGGTCGGCGGACACCTGTGGGCATCGACGCACGAAGCCACCGTGCCGCCGCCGCCCGACGGCGAATACTTCCAACTGTACGCCGCCAGCGGCGACGCGCGGCTCGGCTTCCGCGTCGGCCGCATCGCCGCGTTCGCCCAGGGCGGCGTCGGCATCGCGATGGTGTCGTCCAACCTTCTCGAACGGGCGCGGCTGCTGGACCCCGGCGAGCGGTTCACCCTCGTCTTCGCCGCCGGCGGCGGCCTGGAGTATCAGCTGCAAAACCGCCACTACGCCTTCGGCGTCGCGGGCGAGTGGGCCAACTACACCCAGTTCCAGCGCGCGCAAGCCGTCACCGTCCAGTCCTTTCTGCGCTACACGTTTTGAGCGCCCGCACGGTGGCACGCGCGAGCGCGCGCCGCTACACTGCGGCGCCGTGACACGCCCTCTGACCGTCGCGGCGGTGCTCGCGGCCATCGGCTGCGGCGACGCCGATCGCGCGGCGCGACCCGCCGTCCCGTCGGCGCGCGGCGCGGCGCCGGGTCCGACCGCATCCGGCGCTGCCGGCGAGCCGGCGCGCGACGGGCGGCCGGTCGCCGGACCGCGCATCGAACCGGCCGACCCGATCGAGGCGCTCCGCGCGTGGGAGGACGACGCGCGCGCACACACCGATTTCGCGTCGCTGCCGCCGTCGAGCGCGACCCTCGGCCCCGACCCCTACGCCATCGTGCGGTTCGCGCCGGACCGGTTCGCGATCGCCCTGCGCGGCGCGGACGCGCTCGCCGTGGTCGACGCGGCCGGCCGGCCGCTGCAGCGACTTCCCGCGCCGCCGTCCCCGACCGCGCTCGCGGCGGCCGGCGACACCGTCTACGCGGTCGGCGAGCTCACCGGCGCACTGCACCGGTACGAGGTCGCCGGCGGGCGGCTGCGGCCGGCGGGCACCGTCGACCTCGGCGACGTCCGCGGCGCGCGCGCGCTCGCGGTCGCCGGCGATCGCCTGCTGGTCGCCGAGGAGGTGGACGGCCGGGTGCTGTCGCTGGCGCCGGACGGCGGCGAGCGCCGCGAGCTGTTTCGCTGCCACGGGCCGATGCGCCTCGTGGCCGCCGGTCGCGCGGTGTGGGTCGACTGCCTGCTGGACCACGCGCTCGTCGCGGTGCCGCTCGCCGGCGGGCCGCCGCGCGCGCGCATCGTCCACGACGGCCCGCTGTGGTCGGTGGACGCCGTGCCCCGCGCGGACGGCTGGCTGGTCGCCGCCGGCGGGGTCGAGGACCACCCGCTCGAGCGCAAGAACGGCTCGTTCGGCTACATCGACTCGTTTCTCTACCTGTACGCGGTCGACCGCGCGGGCGCTCGCAGGCTCGCCGCGGTCAACCTGTCCGAAGTCGACGCGGTGACCCCCAAGTGGGTGTCGCTTGCGAGCGACGGGCGCGGCGCGCGGGTGTGGACCGCCGGGTACGCCGGCGAACGCTGGGTGGAGCTGACGTGGACGGACCTGGCCGCGCCACCGGCGGTGCGTACCGGACCGCTGCCGCCCGGCACGTCGGCGGCCGCGCCGGTCGCGCCGGGGAGGTTCGTCGCCGCCAACCCGCTGCTCGACGCCTGGGTCGCGTTCGGCGACGGCGCGGCCCCGCGCATCGTGCCCGCGACCGACGCGCCCGACCCGCGAGACCCCGAGGTCCGAGTCGGCGAGGCGCTGCTGTTCACCAAGTTGATGGCGCCGTGGAACCCGACCGACGGCCGCGCGAGCCGATTCACCTGCGAGACGTGCCACTACGAGGGCTACGCCGACGGCCGCGTCCACTACACCGGCCGCGCCGACATCCACGCGTCGACCAAGCCGCTGCTCGGGCTGTTCAACAATCGGCCCTACTTTTCGCGCGCGCTCGACAAGACGATGGCTCGCATGGTTCACGCCGAGTTCCGGGTCGCGAACAAGACGAGCCCGCGCGGACCGTGGTTTTCGCTCGACCGCGACGCGCACCCGTGGCTGCGCACCTTCGGCGACGTGCCAGCCAAGTTATCTCCGGTATTTCTCCGGCGATCCTTCATGCATTTCTTGATGGTGTTCAGCCACCGCCCGAACCCGCTGGCCGCCGGGCGCACGGCGTTTTCGCCGGTCGAGCGCGCCGGGGCGGCGGTGTTCCGCGACCGGTGCGCCGGATGCCACGCGCCGCGCCTGATCGCCGAGGATCCCGCGTCGGCCGTACCGTTCGAGCGCTGGGAGGCGCTGGTGCTGTCGCCGTCCGGTCCGATCGTGTGGGCGACCGCCGACTATCACAAGACCGGCGTGACGCCCTACCCGCACCCGAACGGAACGCGCGTGTTCTCCCTGCGACGCCTGTACAAGCGGTGGCCGTACTTCACCAACGGCAGCGCGAAGTCGCTCGACGACGTGCTGGCGCGCGCGGCGTGGCGCGGCGACACCTTCTATCACGACGGCGCCCCCGCGGACGCCGAGCGGCTGTCGGCCGGTGACCGCGCGGCGCTGCGCGCATTCCTGCGGCTGCTGTAGCGCGCATCGCGGCACGTCACGCGTTGACCACGACGTACAGCGTCGACGCGACCGTGCGGTCCGCCCACCGCCGCTTGTAGCGGCCGCCGGTCGTCCCGAGGTCGTACACCGCGATGCCCTCGCTGCACAGCGCGGCCATCTGCTCGATCTGGCACAGATTGCCGAGCCCGATGCGCGCCCAGTCCGCGTCGTACGCGAACTGCAGGCCGCGGTAGGTGTCACCGAAAACGCCCCCGAGAATGAACGCGACGTCCCGGTCCCCGTGCCGCGCGAACCGCAACCGCAACGCGCCGCGCGCGGCGAGGCGCCCAACCATCCGCGCGTAGAAGCCGCGCAGGCCCGACCCTTCGATCCCGACGCCGGCGCGGCCCTTCCAACTGCGGGCGTCGACCGCGAGCACGCGCGCGATCGCCGCATCCGGCGGCTCCCGGTCGGCCGCGACGATGTCGACGCCCGCATCGCGCGCCCGCCGCCGCGCGCGCGACAGCGACCGGCGGAAGTTGCGCGACCGGCGCGCGAGGTAGCCGTCGACACCGGCGGCGAGATCCGCGACGTGGCGCACGGTGGTCGCGCCGCGCCGCAGGTCGTAGCGGCGACCGAGTTCAGCCAACAGCCGCCGCTTGGCGTCCGTTCCGTCGAGCAGGCCGGCCAGCAACAACACGTCCCACCGGTGGTTCGCACACACCGCCACCAGCGCCTCCGGCTCGGCGCCGACGACCGGCGACGCGAGCGCCCAGCTCGCCTCCAGCGGCTCGAGGTAGGTGAAGCCCCGCTCGTGTCGCCCGCGGGCGAACGCGATCCATGCGTCGCCGTCGCGAAACAGGAGCGGCTCGCGCGGCGGCATCAGTTCCTCGTGTGCCGGCAGGATCCAGTCGGAGCTGGTACAGAACCGATCGACCTCGGTGCGGGACGCCACCGCCGCGTCGTACTCCCCGGCGCGCTCGTACAGCGTGTCGAGGTCGATCCGGTGCAATCGTGGTCCCCCCGAGGTAGGTTCGCCGGTCCGGGACCATCCCGGCACCGCCCATCGATCATACTGCCATGCCGACCGGACCGAGTTCGTCCCCGCTGCTCGATCGCGCCGCCCGCGCGGCGATCGCACGCCGCCGCGCGGTAGCCGCGGTCCTCGCGGCCGTCACCGCGATCGCGGTCGCCGGCGCGTTGCGGGTCGAAGCCGACTTCACTCCCGACGACCTGTTCACCGGTCTCGACGATCAGCGGGCCGCCTCGGCCGCGTTCCAGGCGGCGTTCGGCAACACGGACAACGTCGCGCTGGTCCTGGTGGAGGCGGCCGACGCGCTCGCGCCGCCGGTGTTGCAATACGTCCACGATGCGACGCGGTCGCTGGGCGCGCGGCCGTGGGCGGCTCACGCGGCGAGCGTCACCACGGTGCCGGCCGTACAGCGGATCGGACCGCCGTCCGGTCCCGCGTCCGCGGCGTCGCTGCTCGCCGATCTCGCCGCCGGACGCCTGCGGATCGCGCCCCCGGTCGACGGCGCCGCGGTCGACGCGGCGGCCGCCGCGCGCGTGCGCGCCGCCGTCGCGGCCAACCGTTTGCTCGAGGGACGACTCGTGTCGCGCGATCGCCGCCTCGCGGTCGTCGCCGTCACGCTCGCCGCGGGCGTCAGCCGCAACGACGCCATCGAGCGCGCCGTCGAGGACATGGAGGCGTGGGTCGCCGCGCATTCGCCCCCCGCCGGCGTACGGGTGCGGCTCGGCGGCCTGCCCGTGCTGCGCGTGGGACTCATCCGCAAGATGAAGGCCGATCAGGTGACGCTGTTTCCCGCGACGTTCGCCGTGTGTCTGCTCATCCTGCTCGCGACGTTTCGCTGGCTGCCCGCGTTGCTGCTGCCGCCGGTCGCCGTCGGCCTGTCGGCGCTCACGCTGGTCGGCGCGATGGGCTGGCTCGGCGTGCGCCTGGACATCATCAACAACATCGTCCCGATGCTGATCATCGTCATCGGGCTGAGCGACTCGATCCACATCGTGACGCGCTACGGCGAGCGCGCGGCGGCCGGCGCCGACAGCCCGACGGCCGCGACCGACGCGCTGCGCAGCATGGCGGTCGCCTGCTTCCTCACGTCGTTTACCACCGCCGTCGGATTCGCCTCCCTCGCCGTCTCCGACATGCCGATTCTGCGGCGTTTCGGCCTGCTCGCGGCGTTCGGCGTCCTCGCGGCCTACGCGATCACGGTCGCGTTCGTCCCGATCGCGCTCGCTTCGGTGCGCCCGCCGCGGCAGCCGATCGCCGACCACGAACACGGCCGCATCGAGCACGCGCTCGACGCGGTGCTCCGGCGCGTCCGCCGGCGCCGCATCGCCGTGCTGGCCGTCGCGGCCGCCGTGCTCGCGGCGGCCGCGGCCGCGGCGAGTACGCTCACCATCGACACCTTCGTCGCCGACCAGTACGAGCCGGACGACCCGGCGTACGCCACGCTACAGCTCGTCGAGCGCGAGCTGCTCGGCGTGCGGCCGATCGAGGTGAGCATCGCCGCGCCGCCGGGGACCTTCGACCGGCGCGACGCCCTCGCCGCGCTGGAGCGAATCGCCCAGTGGGCCGCCGCGCAACCCGGCGTGCTCGACGCCACCGGCTACCCCGCGCTCGTGCGCGAGACGTGGGTGCAGCTCACCGGCGACCCCGCCGCGCGGTCCGGCCCCCTGCCCGATGCCGGCGCGCTGCGCGCACTCGGCGCCGCGCTCGACGCCGCCGGCGCCGCGCGCGCCTTCGTGACGCCCGACCGCGCGCGCGCGCGGCTGACCGTGTCGATGCGCGACGTCGGCGGCCGAGCGCTGCTGCGCTTCGCCGCCGCCCTGCGCGCGCGCGCCGAGGCCGAGCTGGCCTCGCTGCCCGGCGTCCGCGTCGACCTCGCGGGAGAGGGGTACGTGTCCTCCCTCGGGCTCGACACCGTCACCTCCGATCTGGTCGAGTCGCTCGTGCTGGCCACCGCGATCATCTTTGCCGTGCTGGCGGGGCTGTTCCGCAGCGTGCGGCTCGGACTCGTGAGCCTGCCGCCCAACGTGCTGCCGCTGGCTCTCACGCTCGGCTACATGCGGCTGCGCGGCATTCCGCTCAACACTGCGACGGCGATCATCTTTGCGATCACGATCGGTCTCGCCGTCGACGGCACCATCCACATCCTCGCCCGCTACGTCGACGAACAGCGGTCCGGGGCCGATCGCGACTCCGCGCTGGCGGCCGCGATGCGCGGCACGGGAAAGGCGGTGGTCGCGAGCTACCTGAGCCTCGTCGTCGGCTTTTCCATCCTGCAATTGAGCGAGTTCGTCCCGGTGCAACAGTTCGGCGAACTCGTCGCGGTGACGATCGCCGGCTGCTTAGTGTCGACCCTCGTCGTGCTGCCCGCGCTGCTGGCGTCGTCGCCGCGCCGGAGTGCATCTCGCGCCGTCTGAAATCCGAACGCCCGCCGCGCATGCGCGCGTCGACTGTGTTGGCAGCGCGGCCGCGCGGCGCGGCGCCTCGGCCACCGCGCCACCGGCCCCGCTGCGCCCCCGCATGGACCGCTCGCCGTCCGCCGCCCACCGCGGTGCGTCGCTTGCGCCCGGAGGCGACCGCCGGCAGACTCGCGCCGTGCCCACGCCGAACCTCGCGCTGCTGTCCGCCGTCGTGCTCGTCGCGTTCACGGCCGAGGCAACGGCTGGCTTCGGCTCCACGGTGCTGTCGCTCACCCTCGGCTCGCTGTTCGCACCGATCCCGGTGCTGTTGCCGATCGTCGTGCCGCTCAACGTCGGCCTGACCGTGTACCTCGTCGCGCGCCACGCCCACCACGTGGCGTGGCGCCTGCTGTGGATGCGCGTGCTGCCGTTGATGGCCGCGGGCGGCGCGATCGGCTACGCCGTCGGTCGCGGCCTCGACGCCGCGGCGCTGCGCCGCGTGCTCGGCGCGCTCGTCGTCGCGGTGTCGGCGCGCGAGCTGTGGCGGCTCGCGCGCCCGGGCGCGCCGCCGCGACCGCTGCCGCCCGCCGCGACGGCCGCGTGCATCGGCGCGGCGGGCGTCGTGCACGGCATGCTCGCGACCGGCGGCCCGCTGCTCGTGTACGCGCTCGGGCGCGCGGATCTGTCCAAGGGCGCCCTGCGCAGCACGCTGGCCGTGCTGTGGCTGGTGCTCAACGCCGCGCTGCTCGCGGCGTTCATCGCCGACGGGCGGCTCGGCGGCGCGCAGCTGCGCGCGGTCGCCGCGCTCGTCCCCGCGCTGGCGGTCGCCATCGCGTTGGGGGAACGGGTCCACCGCCGCATACCCGAGCGCCCGTTTCGCGCGGTGGTCTTCGGCTTGCTGCTCGTCGCCGGCGGTCTGTCGCTGGCGTGATCGCGCGCCAGGGCCGACCGCCTGCGACGAGGGGGGCGCCGGGCGCGAGGCCCTCGCCGCGCTGCCGACCATCGGCCGCAACGCCGTCCCGCCGCGCGGGCCGATTCGGGGCTGTCCCTAGCGCCGGGCGTAGTCGCGCTCGATCGCCGCGACGCCGGCGACGCCGGCGGCGCCGCGGTCGTCCGGCGGCGTCGCCAACCATGCGTCGAGGATCTCCACGAGCACGTCGGGGCTCGTGAGCCGGTTGGACAGAGCGAGCACGTTGGCGTGGTTCCAGATGCGCGCGCCGCGCGCGGTCTGCGCGTCCGTGCACAGCGCGGCGCGCACGCCCGGCACCTTGTTGGCCGCGATCGAGATCCCGGTGCCCGTCCAGCAAAAGAACACGCCCTCGTCGCATTCGCCCGATGCCACCGCCTCGGCGGCGCGCCGGCCGACCTCCGCCCAGGGCTCCTCCTTGCCGGAAGCGAGGGAACCGAACCGGACGACCTCGTGGCCGCGCGCCTCGAGTTCGCGCACCGCCTGCTCGTTGATCGCGTAGGGCTCGTCGCTGCACACCGCGAACCGCATCGCACCGATCCTACCGCGGCGCCTGCGCGGGAACCACCGAGCCGCGGGCGCGCTACGCCGCGGCCACGGCGCGCGCGATCGCGGTGCGCAGCTCGTCGGGCGAAAACGGCTTGTGTAGCACCGGATTGCCGACCCGAGACAGGAAGGCGCGCGCCTCGGGTAGCCATGCGCCGCCGGTCATGAACACCATCGCCCGCGCCAGCACGCGATCGCGCCGCGCGACTTCCTCGTACAACGCCTCGCCGGTCGCGCCGTCGAGTAGGTAGTCGCAGACGATCACATCGAACGCGCCCGCGTCGTCCAACCGAGCGACCGCGTCCGCCACCGAGCCGGCCGTCACCACGGTGTAGCCGCCCTCGGCGAGCGCGTCGGCCAGCGCGCGCCGCAGCCGCGGCTCGTCGTCGACCAACAGCACGCGACGGCCGGTCCGCGACGCCGTGGACGCCGCCTCCGGCGCGGCATCCTCTCGGCCCGGCGCGGCGGACGGCGCGCCGGCGGTGGACGCCGGCGCGACGGCCAACGCGGACGCCGCGGGCAGCCGCACGCGAAACACGGTGCCGCGACCGACTCGCGTGTCCACTTCGATCCGGCCGCCCGCGTCCTCGACGATACGCCGCGCCACGGCGAGCCCCAACCCGGTGCCCCCGCGGTCCCCGCGCGTCGTGAAAAACGGCTCGAACAACCGCTCGCGCACGGACTCGGGAATGCCGGGTCCGTTGTCCTCCACTTCGATGCACGCGACGTCGCCGTCGCGACGCGCGCGCAACACCACGCGGTTGACCGCGGCGCGCGCCGGATCGACCGCATCGAGCGCGTTGAGCGTCAGGTTGAGCACGACCTGGCCGATCCGGCCGCGATCCGCCACGACGGCGACATCCGGGGCCGCATCCACGGCGACCGCCGCGCGATCGCGCGCCCGCGCGCGCACCAACGTCGCCGTGGACTCGAGCACGCCGCGGACGGCGACGACCTCGGGGGTGGCCGCGGCTGGCTTCGCGAGCGCCCGCAAGTCGCCGATCACCGCGGCCGCTCGCTCCGCGCCGTCGCGCGCGGCCCGCAAATACGAGCGCGCGTCGTCACCGGACGCCATGGCGCGCTCGGCGAGGGCGAGGTTCGTCGTCACCAGCGACAGCGGGTTGTTGACCTCGTGTGCGACCCCGGCGGCGATCAGCGACAGCGACGCCATCCGGTCCGCGAGGGCGAGCTGGCGCTCCAGCTCGCGCCGCTGCGTGACGTCGCGGACGATGACCAACGCGGCCGGCGCGCCGTCGACCACGACGTCTCCCGACTGCGTCCACTCGACCTCGCGCGCAGCCCCCTGCGCCGACCGGAGGATCCCTTGCCCGCTCGCGTCACCGGTGGACACCAGCTCGGACCAACGGCGCCCGACCAGCGCGTCCGTGCCGCCGGCGTCCACCAGGCGGACCGCGGCAGGATTCGCGAACACGACCACGCCGTCGCGGACGACGAACGCGGCATCGGGCAGCGCGTCGACCAGAGCGCGGAACTGCCGCTGCGCCTCGACCGCGGCGGCGAGCCCGTCTTGCAGCTGCGCCTCCTGGTCCGCCAACAGCGCCGCGAGCCGCGGCGCCGACAGCAGGGCCGCGGCGATTCTCCCCAGGCGCAGGCCGCGCCGCGCCGACCGGCCGCACTCGATCTCGTAGTCGCCGAACCGGGGCGTCACCCGGGCGCGGACCACCGCCGGCGTCCCGCCGACGGCCACCGGCGCCGCACGCATCAGCCCGGTCGTGGTGTGAAAGAACCCCTCGCACGGCGCCAGCCCGGGCGGTATCTCGATGTGCAGGTCGATCCGACGCCCCGCGCGCCGCACGTCGCTATCGATCACCGGAAACAGCGCCGGCCCGATCCAACGCAGTCCGACCGCGAGCATGTGCTCGGGTCGGGCGAACAGCGGCGCGAGCGCCGACACGAGCACGCGCGGGTGCCCCGCGGCGCGCTCGCCGCAGCGTTCGAACTCCGTCGCGCCGAACCCTTCGCGCACCGCATTGTCGTAGGCGCGCACGAACTGGCGCCAGCTGATGCGCGCGCGCGGTTCGGCGAGCGCCGCGCGCGCGACCCCGACGCCGTCGAGCAGCCGGTGTTCGCTCGCCCCCAAGCCGCAGGCCGCGTCGACGAACGCGAGCAGCGCGCCGGCGCGGACGACGGGATCGCCGTCCGAGAACTGGCGATTGCGCCAGCGAAACCTGCGCGCTCTGCGCCCCGGCCACCGCGCATCCATCGATCCCCAGTGTGAGATCGGCGCCGCGGCGGATCAAGCGACCGTCCCGCGCAGTTTCCTGACCAGGCGACCGGAACAGGTGAATCAGCAACCGATACGAGCTACGGCGTGTATCGCCCGGTCACTTTCAGCACGATGTGCATGTCCGGGAAGCCGATGTCCGTCGTCGGCGTCGGCTCGGTGACCCCGCAGTCGGCCGCGCTCAAATAGGTCGGCGCGGCTTCGGGCTGCGCGTTGCTGCCGATGAAGAACACGTGGCCGGCGGCCTGGCCGTTGGGCGTGAACACCTCCACCGCGAGCGTCGCGCCCGCGGGGACCGTGATCCCCGACACCGGCGCGGAGAAGATCGTCAGCGTCTGGTTCGGAATCGACACCGGCGTCGACCCGATCAGCGTCAGGTTCGCGATCGCCAACGGTCCGGCGAGCGTGTAGAAGCGGACCGTCGCCGGCTGTGTGCCGCCCGACCCCGCGGTGGCCTCTTCGACGCCGAAGGCAACCTGGTCGATGACGAACGGGCCGGTGACGCCGAGCGCGGGGAGATCGAACACGCGCCAATAGCTGTTGTCGGTGTGCGAGTTGGTGGTGCTGTTGTTGCAGGACACCGAGTTGCCCGCGACGATCGCATCGGACGTCGAGTGCGACAGCGTGACGGTCACCGGCCCCGCGGCGTCGGGCGGACGCGGCGCGGCGTCGGGCGGCGCGGGCGCGGCGTCGGCGGTGCCCGGCGCGGCGTCGGGCGGCGCGAGCGCGGCGTCGGCGGCGCCCTGCGCGGCGTCGGGGTCGGACTGTGCGGTCGCGCAGGCGGTCGCGCCCGCAACCAACCCGGCCAGCCAGGCCGCCGTCCGCGCAGCGCGCATGGCAACATTGTCGCAGACCCCTGTCGCGTCACAAAGGCAAAACCGCACGCGCACCCCGCCGGCAGCTGCGCGGACTCCAGGCTGGAACCGGCGGCGGGCGCGGCGCCGCCGCGCGGTTATAGTGGGACCATGCGCCGCCGGACCGTCGCCCTGGCGGTCGTCGCGGGCGCCGTCGCCGCCTCGCCGGCCGTTGCCACCGCCGCACCGCGCGCGCGGCCGTTCGCCGGCGGCACCACCGATTCCGCCGAGAGTGCGCTTCGCGGGCTCGGCGGGTACGAGCGCGAGGCGGTCGACCGCGTCCTGCGCGCGCTCGCCGCCCGCGTCGATCCGGCCCCGGGCGGCAAGCGAATCCGAACGGTCCGCGTCGTCAACCTCGACGTGTTCGGCCCCAGCGACGGCCCGCTGCGATGGCTCGACGCGCTGCACCGCACGTCGCGCCCGGAGGCCGTCCGCCGCGAGGTGTTGCTGCGTCCGGGCGACGTGTGGAACGCGGAGCGCGCGGCGGAGTCCGAGCGGCGGCTCCGCGATCCGCTGCGCACCAGCCTGGCGGTGGTGCTGCCGCTGGCGACCGACTCCGGCGGCACGGTCGACGTTCTCGTGGTGACGTGGGACGTGTGGAGCCTGCGGCTCAACTCCGATTTCGAAGTGCAAGACGGCGCGCTCACGTCACTGCTCCTGCGCCCCGCCGAAAGCAACTTCCTGGGCCTCCGCAAGCAAGTCGGTGCGCTGTTCGAGATGGACCAGGGCCAGTTCACCGCGGGGCCCGTCTACGCAGACCCGAACCTCGCCGGCACGCACATCACACTCGACCTCGAGTTCGGCGCGTCGTTTTCGCGCGCGACGTCCCAGTTCGAGGGCACGGTCGCCTCCCTGGCCATCGGATCGCCGTTGTGGTCGCTCGACCGGCAGTGGGGCTGGCGCGTGGTCGCGCGCCGCGCCAACACGGTGCAGCGCACGTTCGCCGGTGACGACCTCGCGCGCTACGACGCGCCGAGCACGCCGGAGGACGACCGGTTGCCGCGCGCGTTTCGCCTCGCGACGATCGACATCGACGCGGTCGCGCTGCATCGATCGGGGGCCGCATACAAACACGACATCGAGTTCGGACACCAGCTTCGCGCCGCGTCCCCGAAACTGCTCGACGGCTTCGCCGCGTCGCCGGAGGCGCGGGACGACTTCATCCGCGACATCCTGCCCGAGGACGAGGTCACCTCGTCGCTGGTCGGCCGCTATCGGCTCAGCGAAGCGCGCTTCGTCGAACTCTACGACGTGCGATCGTATGACCTGGCCGAGGATCTGCAACTCGGCCCGGACCTGGCCGCGGAGATCGCCGTCGGTCTGCGCCCCATCGGCTCGGACCGCGGGTTCGTCCGCATCGGCGCCTCGGCCGGCTGGACCGAGCGCCTCGGCGCGGACGGCTACGCCCGCGCGCGCGCCAGCGTCGCGCAGCGCCGGACGGCGTCCGGCGTCGTCGATCGCGACTACCGGGCCGCCGCCGAGGTGATCACCCCGTCGGCGTGGCGACGGGTCCGAGCCGTCCTGCGCGCCGACGCGCGCGCGATCCGCGACAGCACGCGGGGCGAGTTCCTCGCCGCGGGCGGCGACACGGGACTTCGCGGATACCCGGTCGCGGCGTTCGAGGGCGACACGCGCGCGGTGGTCACGGTCGAACTCCGAACGCTGCACTGGCGCCTGGGCTTCGCCCGAGTCGGCGGCACCGTGTTCTGGGACGCGGGGGGTGCAGCGACCCGCCCCGATCGGGTCACCGCGTTTCCCGTCCACCACGACGTCGGCATCGGCGCGCGCATCGTCGCGCCGCAGACGGGGCCGGACGCGCTGCGCATCGACTGGGCCGTCCCGCTCGACGGCGGCCTGCCGGGCCGTCTGTCCCTCGGCTTCGGCGAGGTGTTCTGACCGGCGGCGGCGCCGCCGGGCCGCCGCGGTGCCCGGACCCCGATGGCGCCGCCGCCCTCGGGTGTCGACACCCCGGCGTGCGGCCAACGCCCTGGAAACGCAGGGGCGACCGGCCTGGCCCCGGGTTCGCATGGTGCGACCGCGTGACCGCCCTGCCCCGCGCCGCCGCCGACGCCGCGCTCGTGCGCGCGCTCGACGCCGTCGCCGACGCCTGCGCCGAGCTGCTGCGCATCGACGTCGAGGAAGCGGAGCACCGCAGCCGCGAACGCCGGCGCCGCCGCGAAACCGAGACCGAACTGGCGCGGCTCGAGGCGCTGGGCGCCGTGATCGAGCAGGACCTCGATCCGTTCTTCGGCGCGGACAGCGACGACCTGCGCGCCGTCGCCGGCGCCGTGGCCGAGGCGTTGCGGCGCAACCTGCAAGCCACTCGCGCCAAGCTCGTGCAGCGCGCGCGCGGCGACGAGCCTGCACCGCGCGAACCCGCCGTGCGCGCGGCGATCGAACGAGCCGTGGCCGCCGTGGTCGCCGCCCACGACCTGCCGGGCGCCCGCTGGGAGCTGTCGTGGCAAGCGTCCAGCACGCGCGGCGGCACCGCGCGCGCGGCCGCACTGTGCACGCTCGCGGGCGGCCTGTCGGTCGCGTTCGCCGATCACCTCGGCCCCGGCGACGGCCTGTCCCGAGCGCGCGTCGGCGACCTCGCGAGGGGGCTGCGCGTGCCGGCTCCGGAGCTGCGCGACCTCGCAGTCGACCGCTGGTCGCTCGACGCGGTCGACTGCCGCGACGGCCATCGCAGCGTGTGCGCGCGCGATCCCCGGCGCGACGGGGCGCGCGTCACGATCGATCTTCCGGCCGGCGGCGGGCCCGCGATCGCGCGGGTCGGGGCCGATCCGATCGGCCTGTGCCTCGACCCCGACGGCACGGCGCTCGCGCGCCACCTGTGGGACCGCACGGCCGACCGCGTGCTCGCCGCGCTGCGGCGGCCCGAGCGCGTCACCGGCGTGTGGCTACACGGCCACCGCGCCGGCGCCGTCGCCCGCCCGAAACACGTCGCCGGCGCGCTGCTCGCCTGCATCGATGAACCCGGCGCGCACCGGCCCGACTACCGCCGCGCGCTGCACGAACGGCTGGCCGACCTGGTGCCGGACGTCGACCTGGCGCGCGACGACCTGGCGTGCGACGACCTGGCGCGCCACGACCTGCCCCCCGACGACGCCGTGCCGCCGGCCGGCGATGGCGCGGCCTACGGCGCCGTCACGCCGGACGCGCCGTATGTCCCGCCGATCCCATTGCACGATCAACCGAACGCACGTGACGTCGCCGGCGCTGGCGACGTGGACGAGGACGCGCCGACCGGCCAGATCCGGCTGCGCCTGCCGCTGCCGCCGCGGTGACGGGCGCGCCGAACGCGAGCGGGCCGCGACGTCGGCACGGGCCGCGGCGCGCCGCCCGCGGACCGATCGCCGCGGGCGCACGAAAAAACGGCGACGCCAGCCGCGAGGCCGGCGCCGCCGAGGGACAGCCGCGGGCGGCTGCGTTCGCTGACGCTCAGTCGGTTTCGCCAGGCACGTCGCGGCCCGGGCCGACGTCGATACCGCAGCTCGTCTCGGCCCAGCGCCCGAGGTAGTGGCCGCCGACGCGGGGGCCCGGCAGCGTCTCGCGGTAGTGCCCGCCGAGGCGGCCGTGTTCTCCCGCGCGGGTGAGCCACCGGCCGGCGAACAGCCCGTCGCCGTAGTGGCCGGCGAACAGCCCGCGGAACGCGCCGTCGCGGTTGATGTACTTGCCGAAGAACACCTTCTCGCCGTTGCGGCGGACGCCGTACAGGCCGCGCATGTGGCCCAGCACGTTGCCGTCGACGTCCGTCACGCGGCCGCGCAGCACGCCGAATCGCTCGCCGATCTTG
Organism: Deltaproteobacteria bacterium; assembly: GCA_003696105.1. Lineage (NCBI taxonomy): Bacteria > Pseudomonadati > Myxococcota > Myxococcia > Deltaproteobacteria bacterium. The sequence goes on from RFGE01000309.1 coordinate 16,801, forward strand.
TGCCACCGGCCGGCGAGGAAGCCGTGCTCGCACACATCCACCGGGCGGCGGATGGCGACGGCGACGACGCGGTTGCCGCGGTCGTCCACGTCCTCGACGATCGGCCCGTCGACCAGCGCGGCGACCGGCGCCGAGAACAGCTCGCCGTCCGCCGTCTCATACGCGATGACCAGCGGCTCGTCGGAGCGCGGCTCGGGATCGATGATCGCCAGGCGCAGGCCGTCGCGCGCCGGCCGCGTGGCCGACGTGAACCGGACCTCGCGCGGGTTGTCGCGCGGCAGCAGCCGATCGGTCCCGTCCTCGAACCGGATCGTGCTGCGCACCAGCAGCGCGCCCCGGTTGATCCGAATCGCGCCGCTCCAGTTGCGCGGCTGGGTTTCGTCCGGATCCACCGGCATCTGGCCCCAGACGATCGTCACCCCGTACAGCGCCGCGTCGGGCGCCTCGCGCATCGCCACGACGTCGGGGTCGGACTCGAGCGCGTCGGCGACCGGCGCGTCGACCGCGTCCTCGTCCGCGGCCGCGAACGCGTCCGCCTCGCCGAACATCGGCAGCTCGTCGTCCATCGTGAGCCCGCCGTTGTCCTGCTCGAGCGCCTGCTCGATGTCGTCGGCCGGGTCCATTTCGGTCGCGCACGCGCCGGCGAACGCCAGCGGAAGCGCAAGGGCGGGAAGGAAGCTACGAAGTCGCGGTGTCATGGTCTGGCTCTCCTTGTGCGGGTTGGACGCCCCCGGGTAGAGCAAGCGCCGGGCCATACAAAAAAACCGTTCAGTTCCGGACAGATAAATCCAATTCCGGCGCACGGGTGATCCCTCGAGGTCCCAGCTCGGACGCGCGCGAGAGGGCGGACCGGTACCTGCGGGTCCCGGCGCATCGCCCGCTACTTGGCGACGATGCGGACCTCGCGGCCCGACACCACGTGGACGACGCGCCGCAGGCGCACGGCGCCCGTGTCGGGACTCACGAGGACGACCTCGTGCCGCCCGGGCGGCAGGCGGCGCCGGAGGATGGGCGTCGGCCCGACCGGCTCGCCGTCGACGCGCACGTCGGCGAACGGCTCGGCGGCGACCGTGAGGAAGCCGGGCGGACCGCGCGCCGGCTCGGGCGGAGGCGGTGCGGCGTCGGCACGCGCGGGCGGTGGCGGCCGGCGCGGCGGTCGCCGGCCGGTGCGGCGCGGCGGCCGGTGCGGCGCCGCGGCATCGGGCGGCGCCGCGTCCACCGGACGGGCGTCGGCCCGCGTCGCCGGCGCGCCGGCATCCACGATCGCGGGGCGAGCGGCGACCGCGACCCCGGCATCGGCGGCGTCGACCGCGCCGGCGCTCGGGGGGGCGCCGCGGGTGGCGACGAGCGCGAGGCCGGCGGCGACGACCGCGAAGCCGGCGGCGAGCGCGACGAACCGCCGGGCGGACCGCGCGGAGCCCGCCAGGCGCAGCGAGCCCGTGGACGGGCCGGCGTCCGCGCCCCCGCGCTGGCTCGTGCCGGGCGCGTCCGGTCCGCCGGCGCGCGCCGCGGCGGCCCCGCCGCCGGCGGCCGCGACGCCGGCGCGGCCGGCCGCCGCC
>RFGE01000310.1 GCA_003696105.1 Deltaproteobacteria bacterium
CCGCGCGCGACCGCCGCGGCCGCCGCCAGGCCGCCCCCCGCCGCCCACGCCCGCTCGAGGCCGTCGGCCCCGGCCGCGGCGTCGTCCTGGCGCGCCGCCAGCCATGCTCGGCCGTCGTCGTAGGCGCGCCGCGCGTCGACCGCGGCCGCGCCCCCCGCGCCGGGCCCGCCGACCACGGCTTCGGCTCGCGCGATGTCGGTGATCGGCTGGGGAGCGCACGGGTCGACCGCCGCGCCCGCCCCCGGCCGCGCGCGGCCGCGCCGCCACGCGCGGCAGGCCGCGCGCTGGACGGCGAGCGCGCGGCTGCGGTGGCGCAGCCGGACGGCGACGCGCAGCGGCAGGACCGCCGTCGCGGGCACATCCACCCGGAAGCGCGCGAGCCGCGCCGCGCGCGGCGGCACCGTGTGATCGTACGCGACCGCGCGAAACCGGTGCACGTCGCGCGCGACGGCCGGCCGCCCCCGGTCGTCGACCGCGCGGGCCGCGAGCACGTGCGCGTCGCCGCGGCCGTCCCCCCACCGCGTCCCGGAGGCGCCGATCGTGCGCCCGCGTGCGTCGACGACGCGCAGCTCGATCCACGTGTCCTGCGCGTCGCGCGTGCCGCCCGGAAAGCGATGGCCCACGCGATCGTTGCGCACGACCACGTCGACCTCGATCGCGTCGCCCGGCGCGATCGGCGCCGCCTCGGCGGGAAGCCACCGCCGGCCGCGCGCGTCGACGACGGCCGAGACGAACACGCTCGCCGCGCCGCGGAGCTGCGCATCGATCGCCGCCTGCTGGTCCGGATCGCCGATCATGGCCGCCAGCCAACTGTGTCCGCCCGCGAACCGGTGCGACGCCACCTGCCCGCGCGCGTCCGCCGCCGGATCGGCGGGCGCGTCGACCCGCGGCATGTGACAGCCGATGCAATCGCGCGGCTCGACCGCGTCGACGCGATCGACGCCGCTGCCGGCGTAGGCCGATCGCCGCCACGCGCCCAGTTCGTCCATGCCGGGCAAAAAGTCGCCGTGGCCGGTGTCCGCAGCGAGAAAGCCGCGATGGCACGCACCGCACAGCGCCGCGGACCGCAGGACGGCCGGTGCGGCCGCGCTTCGATGCCGCTGCACGGATTCGGGATCGCCGGCCCGCGGCAGCGGGATCGGCGCCTCGGCCAGCGTGTAGCTGCCGTTGCCGTCGGCCGTGACCCGGACGACGCCGTGGCACACCGCGCAGCTCACGCCCGCTGCGGCGCGCGGGTCCGCCGGCGACGCGCCGGCCACGTCGACGCCGTCGGCCAGCAGCGCCGCGTCGTGGCAGCCGGCGCACACGCGGACCGCGCGGGCGCCGGTCGCTCGCCCGAACGCGTCGACCGATGCGCGGTAGATCGGATTGTTCGCGACGGACGCGGACGCATGGGCGCTCGCGGACCACTGGCGCGCGATGTCCGCGTGGCACCCGCCGCAGCGATCGATGTCGGCCAGGTCCGCCCCCGTGCGCGACGGCGGAATGATCGCGCGCGCCGGCGCCAGCGGGCCAGCCGGCGCGGGGAGCACGAGTCGGGCGGCGCCCGCGCCGGCGGACGTGCGCGCGTCGCCGGCGGCGCGCGCCGCGCCGGGGGCCGCGCGGCCGGCGCCGGTCGCGCGGTCCGCGCCGTCCGGCGCGCGGTGGCTGCCGGAATCCGCGGCGGCGTCCGCCGCCCGCGCCGCACGGCCGTCGCCGCACGCACACGCGAGCGCCGCGACGGCCATCGCAACCGCGGCGCCCGCCGTCCCGCCGCGCGCCGCGGTCACCGGTGCCGCGCCGTCCGGCGCCGCCGCCCGACGAGCGCCGCGGCGACCACCGCCAGGAGCGCCGCGCTCCCGCCCGCGCCGTCGGACGACGCGCAGCCGCACGCCCGCCGCTTGCGCGCGGTCCCGTCGCCGCCCGCCGCTGCCGCGCCGCCCGCCGCCGCCTTGTCGCCGCGGCTCGCCTCGTCGCCGCCGGCCGCCGCCCCGCCCGCGGCGGCTGCCCCGCCGCCCGCTGCCGCCGCGGCCCGTCGCAGGCCGATCTCCGGCACGTCTTCGCGCACGAGCGACGCGAGCTGCACGCCGCCGCGCGGCACGAACGCCAGGTCACGCGCCGCGCGGGGCTGCGCGGGACCATCCACGCCCGCCGGCGGTCCGCCCCACCGGCCGCGCACCGGGTGTTCGCACTCGATCGGCCCCGTCCACCGGTGGCGGATCGCGTAGCGAGCCTGGAAATTGTTGCGTGGCGCCGGCGTCGCGCCCTTCTCCAGCGTGCCATCCGGGCCGGTGCGCCACTCGCGGCCGCCCGCGATCGGCGGCGCCTGCTTGAACACGAGGTCCTCGCCCAGCGAGTCCTTGCCATAGCGCGCGTGCAGGCGCGTCACGACGAACTCCCACGGCGACGTCCCGCCCGGGATCACGTCGCCGCCGAGGGTCGCCAACTCCGACGCGGTGAGCGCCGGCGTCGGGCACGGGTCGCAGCTCCCGGCGTCCCACGCGTATTCGGTCACCACCGCGCCCGGGTTCTTTTCGAGCGTGGCGTCGAACAGCGCCGCGTAGAATTCGCCGAACCGCTTGCGCACGGTGTCGTCGACGTCGATGTTGGTCGGGATCGTGACGTTCTTGTAATTGGCGACCTCGTAGCGCGTGCCGCGCGCGAGGATGTGAACGATCAGATCCTGCGTCCCGGCCGAGTTGACCAGGCCCAGCCGCACCGGCAGGCGAAACTCGTCGCTGTCGTAGTGAAATCGCAACGGCGACAGCATCGCCTGGCCGTCTTTGAACCGGACCTTGTCGACGTCGACCTTGGCGACGAAGAACTTCCAGCCGCCGGCGACGTACGGCCTCAGCAGCGGCTCGCTGTTCGGCGGGATCTTGTAGCCCTCGCGGCGCAGCCACGTATCGAGCCCGGTGGAGTCGCGCGCGCTCAAGATGACGATGTCGTACTCGCCGACCTTGAACTGGGCCTCGATGCGGACGCCGAACCCGGAGCCGACTGCGGCCGCCGCCTCGGGGGCCATCACGCCCCGCCGCGCGCTCTCGAAGACCACGTCGTCCAACTCCGGGGCGCACGGATCCTCTTCCCAGTATTCGACCAGGCGCGGAGCCGCGAGTTGGTCCACCCGGTCGAACACCTCGTCGGCGAGCGTCTTGACGTTGTCCTTCTGCAGCACGACCGGCACCGGAACCACCATGGCGAAGTCCTCGGGCGGTCCCTGGTAGTTGTTCTGCATCGACAGCACGGTGCGCGTGCCGTCGCGCATCAACACGACCATCGTCGCGTTGTTGTACAGGTCCGCGTCGGCCCCGCTGACGTAGAAGCCGCAAAACGCGCTCGCCGCCTGCGGCTGCGCCCCCCACACCGCCGCCGCCGTCGCCACGGCGACCGCCGCGCGCGAAGCCCGCCCACCCCGTCGATTACCGTTCGCCTGTCGCTCCATCTCGCATCTCCCCGGCCGCCGCTCCCGCAGCGCGCCCCTGCATGGGCACGAACCGCACCGGAAACACCGTGCGCTGATCGAACCCGTCCTCCGTACGCGTGATCACGCGCAACTCCTGATATGCGTCGCCGACCGGCACCACCAGGCGGCCGCCGACCGCGAGTTGTTCCAGCAACGGTTTCGGCACGTCGCGCGGCGCGGCCGTCACGATGATCGCGTCGAACGGCGCCGCTTCCGGCCAGCCGCCGTAGCCGTCGCCGCTGCGCACGTCGACGTTGTCGTAGCCGAGGCGTGCGAGCGTCGCCGCGGCGCGCTCGGCCAGCGGCGCGACGATCTCGATCGTGTAGACGCGCGCCGCCATCCGCGACAGCACCGCCGCCGTGTAGCCGGAACCGGTGCCGACCTCGAGCACCTTGTCGTCCGGTTCCGGCGCGGCCAGCTCGGCCAACACCGCCACGATGTACGGCTGGCTCATCGTCTGGTCGTACCCGATCGGTATCGGGTGGTCCTCGTACGCATGATCGCGCCCGCCGGCCGGTGCGAACTCGTGTCGGGGAACCTCGCGCATCGCGGCGAGCACGCGCGGGTTGCGGACGCCGCGTGCGACGAGTTGGTCCGCCACCATGCGCTCGCGGGCTGCGGCAGCCCAGTCCGTCGCGACCGGCGTCGCCGCCGGCCGCGCATCGCCGCTGCCGCGATCGCCGGAGCGCGGCGGCGACCGGCGATCGCACGCCACCGCGGTCGCGGCAACCACGACCAGGGCGATCACCGGCGGCAGCGCGCAGCCGTTGCGCGCGCAACGCGGTCGGCACCTCGGCGATGTTGCGCTGCGCGCCCGCACCCGGTCGAGATGTTACACGGCGCGGCGCGCCGCGAAAACAGCCGGACGCAGCGCCGGCGCCCGCAGGTGGCGATCCAGGAACGCGAAGATGTCGCGCCAACACCGCCGCGCCTGGCGGCGCCACACCATCGCGTGAAACGCGTGGATCTCGCCGGAATAGTACTCGGCCTCCGCCGCGCAGCCGAGCGCCCGCAGCGCGCGCACCATGCGGCGGGTATCGTCCAGCAGCGGATCCCGCGTGCCCACCGGCAAGAAGAACGGCGGCAGCGGCCGGTCCGGCGGCGCACCTCGCTCGAACACGAGCAGCGGGTCGGCGAGGTCCAGCACGCCCGGCTGCGGCTGGCGGTAGCCGCGCAGGTACGCGCGGCTCACCTCGAGGATGGCGCTGGTCACCCACAGCGGGATGCGCCGGCGGCGCGCGAATCGCTCGGGATCGGTGACTTGCAGGAGGCCGCACGCCGGGATGACCGCCGCCGGCACGAGGCCGGTGTCGAACACGCGCCGGGCGTACGGTTCGGGCCGGCGGTAGGTCGCCGCGACCGCCAGCGTCGACACGAGGTTCGCGCCGGCCGACTCGCCGGCGAGCACGAGGCGGGACCGGTCGCCACCGTACGCCGCCACGTGCTCCGATACCCACTCGTAGGCCGCGCACACGTCTTCGACCGCGGCGGGAAACGGGTGCCGCGGCGCCAGCCGGTAGCTGACGTTGCACACGAGGTACCCCTGGCGCGCGAACGCAAGCCCCATGATCCAGTGGCTGTCCTTCGACAGCATGCGGAACCCGCCGCCGTGTACATACAACACGACCGGGTGCGGTTCCGGGTGACGCGTCGGCCGGTAGATGTCGAGATGGTGGTCGCGAATCGCGCGATCGCCGTACGGAATGTTGCGGATCACCTCGACGTTGTGGCGGTCCGGACGCGCGAGCGGATGGCGGCGAGCGGCGACCGCGAGCGCGTTGAGCACTCCGTCGGTGACGACGTGGCCGGCGCCGAGGCGCAGGCGCTTCTGAATCGCCAGCAGGCGCTGTTGTCGGGAATCCACGACCGGTACGACTCGCCGGAGCCGGGATCGCGGTCGCGCGAACCCGACGTCCACTCGAAGGATAGCAGCACGGCGGCACGTGCGCCGCCCGGGCAGTGTCGCACGCCGGGGTGACAGTTGGCACCGCGGCGGGTCCGATCTACCTTGTCGGACACATGGAACCCTACCCGCAGCCACCGTCCCCGGCGCCGCGCGGGCCGTCGCCGCTCACGTACATGATCCCGTCGGCGCTGCTGTTCGTCGTCGCCGGGCTCCTGGTGTGGTCCGTGTTGCGAGCCGCGCCGACCGCGCCGCCTCCGAGCGTCGAACCGCGCGCGATCACCCCGCGCGGCGACCTCGCCGAGGACGAGCGCGCGACGATCGAGCTGTTTCAGGCGACCGCGCCGTCGGTCGTCCACATCACGACCATCGGCCGGGGAATCCTGCACTTCAACGTCATGGAGCTGCCCAAGGGCACCGGCTCCGGCTTCGTGTGGGACACCGCCGGCCACATCGTCACCAACTTTCACGTCATCGAGAACGCCCGGCACGCGCAGGTCACGTTCGGCAACGGCGACACGTTCGACGCCGAACTCGTCGGCGTCGCACCCGACAAGGACATCGCCGTGCTGCGCGTCGACGCGGACCCGTCCATCCTCAAGCCGCTGCCGGTCGGCACGTCGAGCGACCTGGTCGTCGGCCAGAAGGTGTTCGCCATCGGCAACCCGTTCGGGTTCGACCAGACGCTGACGACGGGCGTCATCAGCGGGCTCGGGCGCGAGATCCGCTCGCGCAGCGGGCGCCCCATTCAGGATGTCATCCAGACCGACGCCGCGATCAACCCCGGCAACTCCGGCGGGCCCCTGCTCGACAGCGCGGGGCGCCTGATCGGAATCACGACCGCCATCTACAGCCCGTCCGGCGCGTCGGCCGGCATTGGCTTCGCGGTGCCGGTGGACATCGTCAACCGCATCGTTCCGCAGCTCATCCGGGACGGCCGCGTCACCAAGCCGGGGCTCGGCATCCATATCGCGCAGGACGCGTACGCGCGGCGACACGGAATCGAAGGCGTCCTCGTGCTCAGCGTGCCCGAGGACAGCGCCGCGGCGGCCGCCGGGCTGCGTGGGATCGGCCGTGCCCCCGACGGCCGGTATGTGCTCGGCGACGTCATCGTCGAGGCGGACGGCAAGCCCGTGCGCGAGACCGCCGACCTGTACCGCGTGCTCGACCGGCACGAAGTGGGCGACACGATCGAACTCGTCGTTCGACGAAACGGCGGCGACACCGCGCGACTGAAGGTCACGCTGCAAGCGCTCAACTGAGCGCAGCGCGCGAGGGCCTCGGCTCCGCGTGCAGGCCGGCGGGCGGTCAGTGCGCCGGCCGAACTCGCCGGTCGCGCACGCTCATCGGCGGCCCGATGAGGGTGCGTGGCTCGGCGAAGGCGGATCGCGCTGCCCACCGCGGAGCAGGCGAGGCGGGCGGCCGACGGCGGGGGGGATCCCGTGCGAGGAGGTCCGGCGCCGCGGGCGGATGCGTTTCCCGCCGCAACGGCGCGCGCGGCGGGACGCCCGCCGGGTGGCGGTGCCAACGGCGCGCCGGGCGCGGGGCGCCCGCCGGTCGCCCCGCGGCACCGGTCGGCCGTGGCGCGACCGATCCGGTCACCGGCCGCGTGCGGGATGGTCTACGATGGACGTCGTCCGCCCGCGCGAGCCGGATCGCCACGCCGCGCGTGCGGTCCCACCCTAGCGCGCCACCCCGCAGCGACCCCGGTGTACGAGCCCCGATCACCTTCCGACGCCGACGCCCAGTCGACGGCGACCACGGCCGCGTGCCGCCCACCGGCCGCGTCGCCGGCCACCGCCGCCCCCGGTGCCGGCACCGCCACCGGAGCTACCGAGCGGCGGACGGAAAGCGGTGCCGTGGCCACGCCCGAGCAGGCGCTGCACGCCGACGAGGTGCAGCGCATGCGGGTGTTTTTCGCGTTCATCGGGGTTCTCACCGCGGCGCTCATCCCGCTGTTGATCGCGTTGCCGGGCGATCCGCTCGCGACCCGCCTGCACGCGGGGATGTGCGCGGTGACGGCGACCGTCTGCGCTGTCTTGCTGTGGATCGTCCGCGATCCCGACCGCTATCGCCCCTGGCACGTCACGCTGTTTGGGCACGTCGCCGTCGTGACGCTGTCGGCCGCGTACTACTTCTGGGGCGTGTTCTCGGGCGTTTTGCTCATCGCGCCGATCGGCACGTTCATGTTTGCGCTCGGGCGAAACTTTCGCGGTGCGCTGTCGATCCACCTTCACGCGACCGCTGCACACGCGCTGCTCGCCACGCTCCAGATCGAGAGGGTCATCGATGACGTGGCGCTGCTGCGGGCTCCCGAGCTGCCCCGCGCCGCCAGCTACGGCGTGCTGCTGGCGCTGCAGTTCGTATTCAACGCTGCGTTCGTGATGGCGCGGGGACTTCGGCGCAACACGTTTGCCATCATGGAGCAGCTCGACCGGGCGGTCCGCGACGCCGCGCACCGCGAGGCGCTGCTCAACGAGGCGCGCCAGGACCTCGCGGCCGCGATGCGCATCGGCGGGCCGGGCCGGTTCACGGATCAAGTGATCGGCTCGTTCCGGCTCGGGCCGGTCATCGGCCGCGGTGCGATGGGCGAGGTGTATGACGCCACGCACATCGACACCGGCGAGCCGGCCGCCGTCAAGCTGCTCAGCCGCGACGCGATGGCCAAGCCGGACGCCATCGCGCGGTTCGAACGCGAACTGCACATCGCCGCGTCGCTGACCGTTCCGAACGTCGTCCGCGTGCTCGAAGTGGCGGACGCCTCGGCGCCGGTGCGCTATCTGGCCATGGAGCGGCTGTACGGCGAGACCCTCGCGGATATCCTGCGCCGCACGCCGCGGCTGGCCGCCGATGCGACGATCGAACTGTTGCGCGCGCTCGCGGACGGACTCGCCGCGGCGCACGAGTCCGGCATCGTCCACCGCGATCTGAAACCGCGCAACATTTTCCGGCACCAGCGGCCGACGGACGCTCGCGCCGTGTGGAAGATTCTCGACTTCGGCGTGTCCAAGCTCGGCGACAGCGGCGGCACCCTCACCCAAGGGCACATCGTCGGCACCCCGACCTACATGGCGCCGGAGCAAGCGCGCGGCGACACCGTCGACCATCGAGCCGACATCTACGCCTGCGGCGCGATCGCGTACCGCGTCCTGACCGGGCGCCCGGCATTCACCGGACGGGACGTACCGGCGATTCTCCGCGCCGTGGTCTACGACACGCCACCGCAGCCGTCGCGCATCGCGCCGATCCCGCCCGAGGTCGACCTCGTGCTCGCGGTTGCGCTCGCGAAGAATCCCGACGATCGCTTCGCGAGCGCGAACGAGTTCGCCGGCGCGCTGGCGGAGGCGCTCGCCGGCTCGCTCCGCGAAAGTCTGCGCGCGCGCGCGCACGCGGTGCTCGCGTCCGCCCCGTGGGGGGTACGGGACGCGCGATGACCGGCGCGGGCTCGAGCGGGAGCGCGGCGCCGGAGGCCCCACGATGACACCGGGCGTCGATCGCGGCCGTGGCGCCGGCATCGCCGCCGTCGTCGCGGCGCTCGTCGGCTTCAGTTGGGGCTTCGTCCTCGCGAAGCTGATCGCCGCGCCGCCGCCGGTGATCGCGATGTGGCGCCTCGCGATCGGCGCCGCCGTCCTCACCGCCATCGCGGCCGCCTTGCGCGCGCCCTGGCCGCGCCTGCGCGGCGCGGTGCTCGTGTCGGGGATCGCGTTCGGCGTCCACCAGATGCTCTACGTGACGTCGGTGCAGTGGACGTCGGTCTCGGTCGTCGCCCTGATCGGCGCCGCCCAGCCGCTGTTGGTGTCGGCGGTCAGCCGCCGGACGGTCGGCGAGCCCGTGTCGCGCGCGCTGGTCGCGTGCAGCGCCCTCGCCCTGGCCGGCGTCGCCGTCGTCGTCCACGCCGACCTCGGTTCGGCCAGTCACACGGTCCGCGGCGACCTCGCGGCGATCGCCAACCTCGCGGTCGTCACCGTCTATTTCCTCGCGGCGAAGCGCGCGCGCGTCGACGGCGCGCCGACGCTCACGCTCACCGCCGCGACGCTGGCGATCGCGCTGTGCGTCGTCGCGCCGGTCGCGGCCGCCACCGCGCCCGATCTGTCGCCGCCGCGCGGCCGCCAATTGGGCTACCTGCTGGTGCTCGCCCTCGGCTCGGGCAACTGCCACCTGCTGGTGAACTGGGCCCACCGCCGGGTGTCGGCCGCGCTCGCCGCGTTGATCCTGTCAGGCTTGCCCATTCTCGTCGGGATATGGGGGCACCTCGTGCTCGGCGAGACGCTCGGCTGGCGACATGCCGCCGGAATGGCGCTCGTCGTGGCGTCCATCGACCTCGCCCGCCGCGCCGAGCGCCGGACTTGACGGACGGAGTCCGACCGGATACTGTTCACATGTTCAGTTATGCAGCCAGCCGACCTCCAGCGGGCGCTCCGCGCGCTGCGCGCCGTCTATGCGATCGTTCGGGAGCCGCACCGCGACGAGGTCGCCGCGGCCGTGGCCGACTTCGGCGTGCGCCTCGGCCGGGCAGCCTCGGCCGGCGACACGCACGCCGCCGAGCGCATCCTCGCCGACGTCGGAGAGTGGTTGGTGCGCATGCGCCACGTGATCACGTCGCGCCTCGAGGCGCCGTTTACCGCGGGCGCCGTCGCGCTGCCGGTCGATCCGCCGGTCGGCCGGCGGCAGCCGCACCGGCCGGCCACTGCCGCGCGGACGCCGCGCGCCGACCGCCCGCGACGATAGCCGGGCGGCGGCCCAGCGGGTATCGTCGCGCCCATGTCGTTCAAACCGCGCCGCCACAAGGATCGCAGCGACCCGTTCGCCATGCTCGAACGCTCGCACGAGCGGTTGCAGCAGCAACTCGACACGCTGCTCGGGGCCGCCGCCGTACTGAACGACGATCCGGCCGACGCGGGCGCGCGTCGCGCCGTCGTCGCCGTGTCCGAGTTTCTGACGCGCGCCGCGGTGCGCCACGAACAGGACGAGGAGCAATCGCTGTTTCCGCGACTTGCCGACGCCGGCGCGGACCTGGCGGCGCTGCTCGATCGTCTCGCCGTCGAACACCGCGCGCACGAGACGCTGCACAATCAGCTCGCGGACATCGCCGCGTCATGCGATCGGCCGCTGTCGGCGGCCACGGTTGCGGAGCTGTCGGATATCGCGATGACGCTGGCGCAGGTGTACGCCAAGCACATCGAGACCGAGGAGACCCTGCTGTTTCCGGCGGCACGCGCTCACCTCGACGCCGCCGCGCGCGCTGCGATCGCCGCCGAGATGCAGGCGCGGCGCGGCCGCTGACGCGCGCTACCGGTTGCGCCGCCGCGCCTTGCGAGCCGGCGCCTTGGCGCGGCCGCCCCCGCCGGCCGCGCGCCCCCCCTCCGCGTCGGCCGCCGTCCCAGCGCCAGCGGACGTCGTGCCGCGCCGCTTGACCGCGTACACCATGAGCGCCACGCCGACGATCGTGATCGCGACCGATACGTAGTGCGCCGGTGTGAGGCCGAAGTACCGCGTGTCACCGCCGTGTGCCCTGTCGACTCGGAGAAAGTCGAAGAAGAACCGCACCGGCCCGTACATCAGCGGCGCGGTCGCGACGATGACCCCCGTCGGCCGATTCCTCCACCGCACGAGCGCCCAGACGACCGCGCCGATCACGAGCAACCACAAGAACTCGTAAAACCCGAGGTCGTGGCGCGCGACGCCGTCCGGGAACACCATCGCGAGAACAAAGTCGCTCTGCTTGCCCGGGTGGTCGTGCACGAGCGTGCAGCCGAGCCGGCCGAAGATCCAGCCGGGCACGACCCCGACCGCCATCGCATCCGCGTAGCGCAGCGCCGAGTGGTGCGTACCGTCTCGCTTGTTGATGCGGCGAATGCACCACAGAAACCCGAGCGTACCGCCGATCATCCCGCCCACCGACGAGATCCCCTGCCAGAACTTGAGCAGGATCAGCGGATCGCGCTGGATCGCGCCGGGTTGGTAGAACAGGACGTCGAACACGTGCGACGTGACGAAGCCGACGGACACGGCCCACACGATCGCCGACTGGATGACATCCTCGTCGAGCCCCTCCCGGTCGGCAAAGTTGCGGATGAGGTGTGCCGCGACCAGCACTCCGATCGCGACGAGAATGCCGAACGTGTTGAGGAAGCCGAAGTACTGCGGCTTGATCGGCAGAAGCGGAATGACGGCGGACACGGCGCTCACGCCTCGATCCCCTCGACGAACGACGGCAGTGCCGCAAACCGCGCGACGTGGTGCTCCTCGTCGCCGAACAGCGTGTTGAGCACGTGCATCCGCTTGAAGTACAGCCCGATGTCGTGTTCCTCGGTGATCGCGATGCCGCCGTGAAGTTGAATGCCCTGCTGACTGACGAACTTGCCGCCGGTCGCGAGCTGTACTTTCGCGGCCGACACGGCGCCGGCGCGCACGTCCGGGTCCGAGCCGTCGCTGCAGCGGATCGCCGCCTCGATGGCGTGGGAACGGCACAGCTCGGTCTCGATGAACATGTCGACCGCGCGGTGTTGCAGCGCCTGGAACGCGCCGATCTTGACGCCAAACTGCTCGCGGGTCTTCAGATAGTCCACGGTCATGTCGAGGACGGCCTGGCACACGCCGACTCCCTCGGCACACGCGCCGGCCGCCGCCCAGTCGAGCGCGGTCGCCAGCGCGCGCTCGGCTGCCTCCCCGGGGTCACCGAGCCGCCGGTCGTCGGCGACGCGCACGCCGTCGAGCCGCACCATCGCCGCCCGATTGCCGTCCATCGTCTGCACAGGTCGTACCGTCAACCCGTCAGCCCCCCGATCGACCGAGAACAGCGCGATTCCGTCCGGACACCGAGCGGACACGATCAGCACGTCCGCCGCGTGGCCGGCGAGCACCCACACCTTCTGCCCCGCGAGCGTCCAGTCGCCGCCAGCGCGCTCGGCCACCGTGGTCACCGCGGTCGGGTCGAACCGGCCGTCGCGCTCGGCCCACGCCAGCGCGACCACGCTGTCTCCCGCACACAGCGGCTCGAGCCATCGCCGCTGCTGCTCGGCGTCCCCGGCGGCCAACACGGCTGTTCCCGCGAGCACCGCCGACGCGAGGTACGGCTCCGGAACGAGCGTCGCCGCGAACTGCTCGAGCACGAGCGCGGCGTCCACCATCGTGCCGCCGTAGCCGCCGACGGCTTCGGGAAACAGGATGCCGAGCCAGCCGAGTTCGCCCATCTGGCGCCACACGTCCCGGTCGAAGCCGGCTTCGCTGGCCATCATCTTGCGCTTGCGCGCCACGGGCGACTCCTTCTTGGCGAAGGCGGCCGCCGTGTCGCGCAGCATCTTTTGGTCGTCGGTGAGATCGAAGTTCACGGCGCGCCTCTATCGCGTGGGCAGCCCCAAAATCAGTTTGGCGATCACGTTTCTCTGGATCTCGTTGGTTCCGCCGTAGATCGTCGTCGCCCGCGCGTAGTTGAATCCGGGCGCAACGGGCTGCTCCTCGTCGGATACGACCCCCGGCTCGTTGAACCACGACAGCGAGTTGTGGCCCATCACCTCCATCGCCAGCACGTAGGCCTCCTGCAGGATCTCCGAGCCGCGGATCTTGAGGATGGACGACTCCGGCCCGGGCGCGCGGCCGAGCTGCGCCCCCGCCAGCGCCCGGTAGTTCGCCATCTGCAGGCCGCGCAGTTTGACCTCCAGCCGCGCGATGCGCGCGCGGTAGCCGGGGTCGTCGAGCAACCGGCGCCCGCCCGCCATCGTGCGCGCCGCGATCCGCTTGACCTTGCGGATCATGCGGCGCGAATCGCCGACCGCCGCGATCAGCGTGCGCTCATGGCCGAGCAGCGCCTTCGCCAGGGTCCAGCCGCCGTGCAGCGGCCCGACCAGGTTCTCCTTCGGCACCACCACGTTGTCGAAGAACGTCTCGCAAAACGCGGGCGTGCCGGCGATGGTGAGCATCGGCCGCACCTCGACGCCCGGCGACTTCATGTCGATGAGCAGAAAGCTGATCCCCTCTTGCTTCTTGCCCGACGAGTCGGTGCGCACTAGGCAGAAGATCCAGTCGGCGTACTGCGCGTAGGTAGTCCACGTCTTCTGTCCGTTGACGACGAAGTGGCCGGCGCCGTCGTCGTCGGCGCGACACTGCAGCGACGCCAGGTCGCTGCCGGCGTTCGGCTCCGAGTACCCCTGACACCAGACCTCCTCCCCCGACAGGATCTTCGGCAGAAACCGCGCCTTTTGCGCGTCGCTGCCGAACTGGATGAGCAGCGGGCCGACCATCGACAGGCCGAACGGGCTCAGGTTCGGCGCCCCGGACATCTCGAGTTCTTCGCGAAACAGAAACCGCCGCGTCGCATCCCATCCGGTGCCGCCGTACTCCTTCGGCCAATGCGGCGCGACCCAGCCCTTTTCGTAGAGGATGCGGTGCCACTGCATGACCTCGTCCATGTCGAAGCTCGCGCCGACGGCCGCCTTGGCGCGAATCGCCGGCGGCATCGCCTGCTGAATCCACGCGCGCACCTCGTCGCGGAACGCGATGTGTTCTCGTGTGAACGACAGGTCCATGGCGCAGGTAGCCTAGCACCGCGCGGCGCGCGCGGGTCAACCGCGCCGGAGTGGAACCCGCTGGCTACAGGAGTTCGGCGTCGAGGCGCTCGAGCACGCGGTCGAGTTCGGCGGGGCTGTCCATGTCGACGACGATGTCGCCGGCGCCGAGCGCGGCGGCGGCCTGCCGGTACGCGAGCGACCGAGCGCGCGGCACGACGCACGCAATGATGCGGTGGTCCGCCTCGACGAACGCGCGCGCGAGGTCCTCCGGCGGCGGCGCGGCGGCGACGTCATAGCCGGCGTCGGCCACAGCCTTCGCGCACGCCGGGTCGCCGACCAACACGCAGAAATCGCGCCGGCTGCCGAGCTTCACCAGGTACTCGTCGAGCGCCTCGCGAAACCCTTTCGGTGCCTTCCGGATTTCGATCCCCGCTCCCGGGCGCCGCCGGCAGCGCGCCGCGAGATCCGCGTCGAGCACGTGGGCCACTACCCCTTTGACCGTGTAGCGCCCCTGCCCCGGCAGGTCGATCTCGACCTCGACGTCGGTCAGTGGTGTCAAGTGGTGCGCGTCGGGAATGAACAGCCCTCCCCGGCTGATGTTCTCGGCGTACTCGCGCACGAACTCACTCGCGGCCGCGTACCGCACGGCCAGGCCGACGCGGTGGCGCGCAGATCGTCTCGACTCGCCCAACCTGCCGATCAGTGTACCGCCGTGGTACCGTCGGTGTCCGTGGAGACGCTGGTGTTTTTGGTCCGTCACGGGATCACCGACTGGCACGCACACCGCAAGGTCCTCGGCCATCGCGACATCCCGCTCAACGACGAAGGCCGTCGCCAGGCCGAGGCGATCGCCGACGCGCTGGCCGCCGTGCCGATCGCGGACGTCGTGTCGAGCCCGCTGGTCCGCGCGGTCCAGACTGCCGAGGCGATTGGCCGCCGCTGCGGCATCCAGGTCGCGCGCGATCCGCGCCTCATCGACTTGCGCGTCGGCCGATGGGAAGGCGTGTCCTACGACGACGTCGACGCGAGCCCCGAGTACCAGCGGTTTCTCGCCAATCCGGAGTCCGAGACGATTCCCGGCGGCGAGAATCTCGCCGACGTGCGCACGCGCGCGGTCGGCGCGCTCGAACAGGCGCTGGAGGACAGCCCGTCGGGCGACGGCATCGTCGTCGTCACCCACGCCGGCATCATCCGCGTGCTGCTCACGCACTACCTCGGAGCGCCGCCGTCGAACTACCATCGAGTGCGGGTCGCGCCCGGTTCGGTGTCCGTGCTGGCGTTCGCCGACGATCGCCAGCCGCCGCGCGTGCTGGCGGTCAACTGGCTCGGCGACCTGCGCGCCGTGCTGTGACGGCGGGCGCGGCGGCCGCGATCGGCTACGATCGAAGGGTGACGCGCCGCGCTTTCGCACTCGCCGCCGTCGCCGCGCTGGCCGCAACGCCGGCGCGCGCGCGACCGCGCCGCCCGGGCGCCGCCGCGGTCGTGGTCCACGCGCCCCGCGGCGCCGTGCCGTCGCTCGGGCCGCGTCACGCGCCGGTCACGATCGAGTTCTTCTGCAACTTCGCCGGCGAGCGCCAGAGCATCACGCTCTATTGGTTGCTCAAACAACTTCACGCGCGCCACCCGCGGCGTGCGCGCATCGAGTTTCACATCGTCGGAAACCGCTACAGCGAGGCGGCGTACGAGGCGTTCGACCAAGGCGCGTTCTTTGCATTCGCCGACGCCGCGTTCTCCCAGCGCGCGCGCCCGCGACCTGACGACATCGATCGGTGGGCCGAGGCGGCGGGCATGAACGTCGACGCGCTCCATCGCGCCCTCGATCGCGGCACACACCGCGCCCGAGCCGACGCCGCGCGCGCGCGGCAGCGACGCCGCGGCAACACCGGGCGGCGCCTCGCGTTCAACGGCGTGTTGGCCGCCCGCGCCATTACGGTCCTCGAGGAGCTCGAGGACGCCTACGACGCCGCGTACGCCGACGCGCGCGCGCTGCTCGACGACGGCGTTCCGGTCGCCGCCGTGTTCGACGAACTCGTGCGGCGCGCCGACGCCGCGCGGCCGCCGCCGCTCGGCCTGCCCGGCAACGTCGACCCGACCGCGGCCGTGGACCCGCCGCCGGTCGAGCCGCCGCAGTTGCTCGCGCGCGCGCTCGCGCTCGACCGCGTGCCGACCCGCGGCCCGGTCGATGCGCCGGCGGTGCTCGCGGTGTTTTGCAGCCTCCAGTCGGGCAACTGCCGCGAGCTGTTGCGCCGCATCGATCGCGTTCGCGCCCTGTATCCCGACGCGGTGCGCGTCGCGCTGTGGCCGCTGTTCGACGACGAGGTCCATCCCGATGCGCGCCGCGCCTTCGAGACGGCGCTGTGCGCGGGCGACCAGGGAAAGTTCTGGGCGTTCGTCGATCAGCTGTTCGCGGTGTTCCGCCCCAGCCAGCTCGGCGACGCCGACCTCGAGGCCCACGCCGAGGCCGCCGGCGTCGCCATCGACGCGCTGCGCCGATGCGTGCAGGACGGCCGCCATGCCGGCGACGTCGACCGGGCGCTGCGCGACGCGCACGCGGCGGGCGTCGTGTATTCCCCGACACTCGTCGCCGGCCGGCGCGTGTACGTCGGCATGCGCCATCCGGACGAGCTGGCCGCGATCGTGGCCGACGCGTTGCGCCCGGGGGTGCTCGAACGGGCCGGCTGGCTGCGCCGCGGCGTGCTCGACGCGCTGTCGAACCGGGCGCCGCCCCCGGCCGGCGGCGCGGCGAACTGACGTGTATCACGGCGAAAACCTTACCGTTTACGCCTCTGTCGCGTTGACCGCCCGACGCGCGCCGTGGTCTACTGAATCGAGAAGGAGCGATGGAGCTTCTGTTCGCAGCTGCGACTGACGTCGGCCGTCAGCGCGACCACAACGAGGACAACTTCCTCGTCGACAAGAAGCTTCAGCTGTTCATCGTCGCCGACGGCATGGGCGGGCACGCGGCGGGTGAAGTCGCGTCGTCGATCACCGTCCACACGCTGCGCGATGCGGTGCACGAAAACCGCGACCTGCTCGACCGGTTCGCCAAGGGTGACGGCGACGTGCAGGCCGTCGAGATCCTCCAGATGCTCGAGCACGCGGTGCAGTCGGCGTGCAGCGCCGTGTACGCGCGCGCCCAGGCCGAGCAGGACAAGCGCGGCATGGGAACGACGGTGTCCGTGCTGCTCATCGTCGACGGCCCGGAGAACCCGCGCGGGTTCATCGCGCACGTCGGCGACAGCCGGATCTACCTCGTCCGCCAGAATCAGACGCACCAGCTCACCGAGGACCACTCGCTGATGAACGAGCTGGTCAAGCGCGGCAAGATCAAGCCGGGCGAGATCGACAACTCGCCGTACAAGCAGTTCAAGAACGCCGTCACGCGCGCGGTCGGCGTCTACCCGTCGGTCGAGGTCGACACGTTCGACTTCGACATCTTCCCGGGCGACGAATTCCTGCTGTGTTCGGACGGCCTGTACGTATACCTTGAGGACGGCGAACTGCCGGCGCTGCTGGACCGCCCCAAGTTGCGCGACGTCCCGCGCGCGCTCATCGACCTGGCGAACGCCGGCGGCGGCCACGACAACATCACGACGATCGTCGTCCGCGTGTCCGACGAGGGGGCCGACGCCTTCGACCTGCGCGCGCAAGATCTGTCGCTCAAGCTCGAGGTGCTCAAGGCGATGCCGCTGTTCCGCTACCTGAGCTACAAGGAACTCGTCCGGGTGATGAACATCACCGACACCGTGTCGTTCAAACCGGGCGAGTCGATCATCCGCGAGGGCGACCCCGGCGAGACGATGTACGTGGTGCTCGACGGAGACGTGCGGCTTCACAAGGGCGACACGTCCATCGCGACCCTCGGCAAGGGACAGCACTTCGGCGAGATGGCGCTGGTCGACCGGAGCCCGCGGTCGCTGAGCGCCACCGCGACATCGGCAAGCCGCCTGCTCGCGATCCGCCGCAAGGACTTCTACGAGATCATCAAGAAGGAGCCGAGCCTGTCGGTGAAGCTGCTGTGGAGCTTCGTCCAGGTGCTCGCCCAGCGACTGCGCAAGACGACGCGCGACCTCGACGACGCGCGGCAACACGTGGCGACTCCGCCGCCGTTTCCGGCCGCCGTCGCCCCCGCGGGTGCGGCCGCCGGGGTGGTGCCGTCGGCCGCGTTCGACGACGACGACGACGAGATCAAGACCGAGGTCATCGAACGTCCGGACGCCGACGACGCGGACGCGGGCGACGAAGGCGGCGACGGCGAGGTGAAGACGGACACGATCGCGCCGATCGCGGCCGCGAACGACCGCGGCCGCGGCGATACCGGCGGCGGGGACGAGGACGACGCCGTCGCAGAACTCGCCCAGTCCGACACGGTCCCCCAGATCGAGGCCGTGGACGCCGGCGGCGACGGGCGCGCGACCGCGACCGACGGACGCGGCGCGACCGCCGCGCGCGCCGCGCGCGACGACTGAGCCCCGCGCGCGCCGCGGCCGGCGCCCCGCGCGACGAC
>RFGE01000311.1 GCA_003696105.1 Deltaproteobacteria bacterium
AAAATGTCAAGGCCGTCGACGTTGACCGGAACCCACCGAAAGTCGGTACCGGCGACGGGAGCGCGGGCGACCGGCGGCAAAAAATCGCATGTCAAGACTGTTCGGTGACGGCACACGTTGTAGGATGCGGGGTCTCAGGGCGAAGCGAACGAAGCTGGGGAGGATGACCGTCACATGAGCACGCTGCCAGTCGTCGAACAGATTCTTCGAGAGACGGGTCGGCCGATGTCGGTTCGCGAGATCGTCGAGTACGCGCAGGGGCGGCTCCCGACGAAGTCCAAGACGCCCGACACGGTGGTCGCGCGCGATCTGTCGATGGACATCAAGCGTAAGGGGGAAAAGTCGCTCTTTTGCCGGACGGCTCCGGGCCGCTATACGATGCGCGAGTTCGTGGAACGCGCAACGGTCGACGAGTCGGCTCCGCCGCCGCCGACGGCTGCCGGCGTGGTCGCGCCGGCGATCCCGAGCCAGCCGAAGGGGCCGCTGCCCGCCCGTGCGACGACGAACTCCGACGTCGCCGAGGCCAGCTCGAGCGCGGCGCCGCGCTGACGGTGCGCCCGGCGCGGGTCCCGGGGCCGGGGAGCCGGCCATCCGGCTCGCCACCGAGGCCGACCGCGCGTGGATCGCCAAGACGGCGGGCGTGGTGTACCGCCCGCTCGGGGATTACGAGCGGATCCTCGGGGCGTGGCTCGACCATCCGGGAGTCGTGGCGCACGTGGACGTCGGTCCGCGGGGCGTTCGGCGCGGGTTCACCGTCTTGTGGTTCGGCGACGTCGAACCGCCGGATCCGCGGCCCGTCGCCGATTTGCTCGCGATCGGCGTCGCGCCGCGCTACCAGGGCCGCGGTCGGGGCCGGACGCTGCTGTGGCACGCGCTGGACGTCGCGCGCGCCGAGCCGTACCGGGCACGGCACGTCGTGCTCACCGTCGCCGACGACAACGCGCGGGCGCGGGCGCTGTTTGCCAGCGCCGGGTTCGAGGTGATCGACTGGGACTACGGCGCGTACGACGGCGGGCAGCGCGCGCTGCGGATGGCACGGTCCCTGGCGCCGCCGCCCGGGTAGCGCGCTCGCGCGCCGGCACCCCGCGGCTACGCGCGGTCGGCGGCGGTGGGCGGCGCGCCGGTCGCCTCGGCCGGCGTCGCCTCGGCCGGCGTCGACCGGGGCGACTGCGGCGGCGACGTGGCGGCGGCTTCGGCGGACCGCGCCTCGGCCCGGCTCGACGGGGCAGAGCGCGGCGGCGTCG
Source organism: Deltaproteobacteria bacterium (assembly GCA_003696105.1). Taxonomy (NCBI): domain Bacteria; kingdom Pseudomonadati; phylum Myxococcota; class Myxococcia; species Deltaproteobacteria bacterium. Next base: position 1,245 of record RFGE01000311.1, read on the forward strand.
AGCTGTCGCCGTCCGTCGCGTCGTCGCGGGCCGGCGCGCCGCCGCGACCGTCGGGCGGCGCCGCGCCGCCGCCGGCGGCCGCCTGGGCTTCCGACACCGCGCGTAGCTGCTTCGACCGCCGCGACTGCTGGTCGGCGATGAACTTGACGATATACGGGAACCCGATCTGCACGGGGTTGAGCGTCGGCGCGAGCTGCGCCACGAGTCCGAACAAAATGATGACCGCGCGTTCGACGAAGAACCAGCCGAGCGGAAACTCGACGGACTTCATCAATTCGCGCAGCTCCTCTTTCTTCAAATTCGGATCGGCGAACTGCTGCGCCTGGTCGATCGGAATCTTGCTGAAGTCGGTGATCTGCAGGTTGAGCAGCTTCTCGAAGTAGGTGCGGATCGTGCGCTCCAGCAGCTCGCGGTTGCCGTCGGCGCTCATGAAGCCCATCGTCTCGATGCCGCGGATCACCTTGGCGTCGTCGCGCGTCATCACGCCACCGAGTACGTCGAGCATTCCGTCGACCAGGTTTTCGCGCACTTCGGTCGCCGCGCCGAAATCGAGGATGACGATCCGCGGCTGTCCCTGCGGTCCCTTTTGCACGAAGAAGTTTCCCGGGTGCGGGTCCGCGTGGAAGAACATGTCCCAAAACAGCTGCTTGTAGAAGATCTTGACCAGCTTCGCGGCCACCTCGTCCGGGTCGAGCCCCAGCTCGATGAGCTGCTCGCGCCGCGAGATCTTGACTCCCTCCATGAACGACATCGTGAGGACCGTCCGCCCACTCGTGTCGGGGTACACGCGCGGGAACAGCACGTCCGGGTCGTCGGCGAAGTTGGCGGCCATGCGCTCGAGACAGCGCGCCTCGTGTTCCAGATTCGTCTCGCGCGACAGCATGTCGGTGAGCTGATCGTGGACGCGCATGATCTGGCGGATCGGAATGAATCGCCGATACACTTTGATCGCCCACCGCACGACGATCAGGTCGACTCGAATGATCGAGTTGATGTCCGGGTACAGGATCTTGACGGCGACGCGGTCGCCGTCGTGCGTGCGCGCCTCGTGCACTTGGCCCAGGGACGCGGCCGCGATCGCGTCGCGGTGAAACTCGGCGAATGCTTCCTCGGGGGGCTTGCCGATCTCTGCGGCAAAGCTCTTGCGGATCTTGCGGTACGGACGCGGTGGTACCTCGTCTTGAAGCTTTTCAAGCTCGCGAGTGATCACGCGCGGCAAGAACGTGCCCATGATCGAGAGGATCTGACCGAGCTTGATGAATACGCCGCGCAGCCGAATGCAGCCGCGCGTCAGCCGCCGCGCGTTGCGCGCGTGCAGGCCCTTCCACCGGCGCTTCACCCACTTGCGATCTTCGCCGAACACCTTCTCCAGTCCGAGCTGGAACATGATGCTCGCGAAGATCGGCCCGAACGCCCAAATGGCTCTCAGCAGCCGGATGAACGCCATATCGACCTCTCGCGCCCGGTCAAGATCGGCATCTTACCAGAGACGGCGCGCGCTCGAACGCCGGCCGTTTTCACGCGCGGCAGCCCGCATTACACTGGAGGCATGACCCTGTTCGATCGCGCCGCCGCGTTCTTCCGGCAGCTGCAGGGCGATATCTGCGAGGCGCTCGAGCGGCTCGACGGTCGAGGTCGATTCTCGTCGGACGCGTGGCAGCGCCCGGGTGGAGGCGGCGGGGTGAGCCGTGTGCTCGTCGACGGGGACGTGTTCGAAAAGGCGGGCGTCAACTGGTCGGACGTGTCGGGCGAGTTGCCGGACGAACTCGCAGCTCAGTTGCCGGGGCAGGACCGGGCGTTTCGCGCGAGCGGCGTATCGTTGGTACTACATCCGAGGTCGCCGATGGTGCCGACCACGCACGCCAACTTTCGCTGTATCCAGAAGGGCGACCGCATGTGGTTCGGCGGCGGAGCCGACCTCACGCCGTACTATCTGTTTCGCGACGACGTCGTTCACTTCCACCGCACGCTCAAGGCCGCGTGCGACGCACATTCCGGCGTGGCCGACTACGCGCGCTTCAAGACCTGGTGTGACGAGTACTTCTACCTGCCGCACCGCGGCGAGACGCGGGGCGTCGGCGGCATCTTCTTCGACTATCTCGACGGCGGGGGCGCGCTCGACGCCGTGTTCGAGTTCGTTCAAGACGCCGGCCGCGCCTTCGTGCCGGCCTACGTGCCGATCGTCGAGCGGCGGCGCGCGGAGCCGTGGGGGGAACGCGAACGCCGCTGGCAGCTCGTGCGGCGCGGCCGGTACGTCGAGTTCAACTTGCTGTACGACCGCGGGACCGTGTTCGGCCTCAAGACGGCCGGCCGGGTCGAGTCCATCTTGATGAGCTTGCCGCCGCTGGTTCGATGGGACTATGCGCCGCAGGTGGAGCCGAGCAGCCGCGAGGCCGCGCTCGTCGCCGCGCTCACGCCGACCGACTGGCTTCGGGAGGGGCAGGCCGAACCCCTGGCCCAACCGGATTGACGCGCCGCGTACATACCATGGCTAGTAGGTACGCCTTGACGACCTACCATCTATAGCGTATCACCAGCATATGGCCAAGAAGCAGACGCGACGCAGCATCAGCGTGAGCAAGACCACGTACGAGCGGCTCCGCGCCTACTGCGAGACGAACAACATCTCGATGAGCCAGTTCGTCGAGCAGCGCGTAGGCGATTTCCTGGGCCGGACCGAGCGCGTCCAGCGCCGCGCCGAGGAAGACGCGAAGAAGGCAGCGGATCCGCGTCGCGTGGCCGAACACATCTTCTCGTTCTGACGGCATCGTGGTCCGCGGATCGGCCGTCCCGCCGCACCGGCGGGACGCGCCGGCGGCTCGGCGTCGGCGTGCGCCCCCGGCCCCACGCAATCGCACGGCGGCGGTGCGGGGGCTATAACGGGGACATGCTCGTCCGCGCCTGCGCGCTCGCGGCCGCCGCGGCCGTGGCCGCGTGCTCGGCGCCGCCCGCTCCCGTCGGGCCGGCGGCCGCCGGCCCGCGCCGCATCACAATCGTCGCGACGACCGATTTACACGGCCACGTCGAGGCGCTG
>RFGE01000312.1 GCA_003696105.1 Deltaproteobacteria bacterium
GTCCAAGATCGGTCTCATCGATGGCAACGCCGGCAAGCTGTACTACCGGGGCTATCCGATCGAGCAGCTCGCTGAGCATTCGGATTTCGAAGAGGTGTCGTACCTGCTGCTCAAGGGGCACTTGCCGACGCGGGCGGAACTCGACGCCTTCAAAGCGCAGCTCCGCAATCACCGGCGGCTCAAGTTCCGCATCATCGAACTCCTCAAGAAGCTCCCCGATCAGGGGCACCCGATGGACGCGCTGGTCGCGACCGTGTCCGCGATCGGCATGTACTACCCGCAGACGATCGTCGAGGATCCCGAGCAGCGCTGGGGCGCCGCCATCCGGCTGATGTGCAAGGTGCCGACCATCGTCGCGGCGTACCACCGCATTCGCAACGGCGACGAGCCGCTGCTGCCGCGCGACGACCTCGATCATGCGTCGAACTTCCTGTACATGCTCACCGAGAAGGAGCCGGATCCGCTCGTCGCCAAGGTGATGGACGTCTGCCTGATCCTGCACGCGGAACACGGGATGAACGCGTCGACATTCGCCGCGCGCGTCACGGGGTCGACGTTGGCCGACCCGTATTCGGTCATCTCGTCGGCGGTCGGCACGCTGGCTGGACCGCTGCACGGCGGCGCCAACGAGGACGTACTCGGCATGCTCAAGTCGATCCCCGGCGGGGTCGAGGGCGTTCGGGCGTGGGCCGAGGAGGGCGTGCGCGAAAAGCGCAAGTTCGCCGGCTTCGGCCACCGCGTCTACAAGGTCAAGGATCCGCGGGCCAAGATCCTCCAGCGGCTCGCCGTCCAACTGTTCGACAAGTTCGGCGCGACGCCGCTGTACGACGTGGCGTGCGAACTCGAGAAGGTGCTCGCGGAGCACCTCGGGCCCAAGGGCGTCTATCCCAACGTCGACTTCTACAGCGGGATCGTCTACGAAAAGATGGGGATCCCGGCCGACCTGATGACGCCGATCTTTGCGGTCGCGCGCACCGTCGGCTGGCTCGCGCACTGGCTCGAGCAGATCGAGAACAACCGCATCTTCCGGCCGTCGCAGATCTACATCGGCGAGCGCGACCTGACCTACGTGCCGATCGACCAGCGCGGATGACCCGCGCGGGCGACCGGTCGCGCCCCCGCGCCGCGCGTTGCGGGGGCGTTCGTTTTCGTGCGCCGCCGCGCCGGATCGCCCGCCGGGCGGGAATGCGCGGGGCGCTCGCGCGGTTGACGGGACGTGTCGGCCAACCGCCATCGCCCGGGTAGGCATCGCGGCGGCGCGACCGGGTCGCCTGCGGTCGCTGCCGTCGGGTACCCTGCGGGTCCTGGCATGACCCGCGGCCGCCAGGTTGCGGCGTCGCGGCGGCGAGGTTAGGACACCAACGAGGACGTCACACGATGCGAGCGTCACTGGACGTAAAGGCGATCAACGAGATGGTCGAGCGCGAGAGCGCGTTCATCGACCGCATCATGGGCGAGGTCGGCAAGGTGATCGTCGGCCAACGGTACATGGTCGAGCGAATTCTCATTGGCCTGCTCGCGGGCGGCCACTGCCTCATCGAAGGCGTCCCCGGGCTCGCCAAGACGCTCACGGTCAAAACGCTCGCGCGCACGCTCCGTGCGAAGTTCCAGCGCATTCAGTTCACGCCGGACATGTTGCCGGCGGACATCACCGGCACGACCATCTACAACATGCAGACGGGCCAGTTCACCGAGAAGAAAGGCCCGGTGTTCGCCAACTTGGTGTTGGCCGACGAGATCAACCGCGCGCCCGCGAAGGTCCAGTCGGCGTTGCTCGAGGCGATGCAGGAACGCCAGGTGACGATCGGCGACCGGACGCACCCCCTGCCCGAGCCGTTTTTGGTCATGGCGACACAGAACCCGATTGAGCAGGAGGGCACCTACGCGTTGCCGGAAGCGCAGCTCGATCGCTTCATGCTGATGATCCACGTCAGCTACCCGACCAAGGAGGAGGAGCGCCGGATCATGGACGCGATGACCGCGCCCGTCGCAGCGGAGCCCGAGGCGGTCAGCTCGCTCGACGACGTGTTGTCCGGGCGTCGCACCCTGTCGCAAATCTACCTCGACGACAAGCTCCGCGACTACATCGTCGATATCGTGTATGCGACCCGCGAGCCGAATGACTACGGCCTGCGGGACATCGCGGATTTCATCGAGTACGGCGCGTCGCCGCGCGCATCGATCTATCTCAACATGGCGGCTCGCGCGCACGCGTTCTTGCGGCATCGCGGGTACGTCACGCCCGAGGACGTCAAGGCCGTGGGCGCCGACGTGTTGCGTCACCGGATCGTGCTGACGTACGAGGCCGAGGCGGAAGAAGTCACGGCGGAGGACGTCGTTCGCCGCCTGTTGGAAACGGTGGAAGTCCCCTGACCGGCCGGGATGCTGCCCCGCGAATTACTAAAGAAGATCCGCAAGATCGAGATTTATACGTCGCGGATCGTCAACAATCAACTCGCCGGGCAATACCACTCGGTGTTCAAGGGACGCGGCATGGCGTTCGAGGAGGTGCGCCCGTACCACGCGGGTGACGACGTGCGCTTCATCGACTGGAACGTGTCGGCGCGCATGAACGAGCCCTACGTCAAGCTGTTCGTCGAGGAGCGCGATCGCACCGTGATGTTGCTGGTGGACATGAGCGCGTCCGGCTGGTTCGGATCGCGCGAGCAAACCAAGCGCGAGATCGCCGCGGAGCTGTCCGCCCTGATCGCATTCTCGGCGATCAAGAACAACGATCGCGTCGGCCTGATCATCTTTACCGACGACGTCGAGCGATTCGTGCCGCCGAAAAAGGGCGCCAAGCACGTGCTGCGCGTCATCACCGAGATCCTCACGTTCGAGCCGGCGTCGCGCCGCACCGACCTCGTGGGTGCGCTCGAATTCCTCGGCAAGGTCGCCAAGCGGCGGTCGGTCGCGTTCGTCGTGTCCGACTTCGCGGCGAGCGGTTGGGAACATGCGATCCGCGTCGCATCGCGCCGCCACGACGTCATCCCTGCAGTGGTGACTGACCCGCTCGAGGAGGCGCTCCCCGACGTCGGGTTGATCGCGCTCGAGGATCTCGAAACCGGAGACCTGGTCGAGTTTGACAGCTCGGGGCCGGCGGCGCGCGCGTATGCGGCGCGCGTGGCGGCGGAGCGGGCGCGCCGCGAGGACGTGTTCCGGCGACTCAAGATGGACTTCGTGAACGTGCGCACGGACCAGGCGTACGTGTCGGCGCTCATCGCGTTCTTCCGTGCGCGCGCGCGGCGCATGCACCTGGCATGATCGCCGTAGCGCTCATCGCGGCGGTGGCCGCACCCACCGTCACGGCGCGCGTCTCGCCGGCCGAAGTGACGCTCGGCGACCGCTTCGACCTCGTCATCGAGGTGGTGCACGACTCGTCGGTGTCCGTGAACCTGCCCGCGGCCGTGGACCTCGGACCGGCGTTCGCGGAGGAGGGGCGCCGGCAGACCATGCGCGACAACGGGGACGGCACGGTCACGCACACGTTTACGCTCACCGTCGGTGCCTATGATGTCGGCGACCACGAGGTGCCGCCGATCCCGGTATCGTACGCCGCGGCGGGCACGGCGGCGACGGTACAGACGCCGCCGCTACACGTGGCGGTCGCGAGTTTCGTCGGTGATCGTGACGCGGGACTGCAACCGATCGCCGGACCGGTGGAGGTGCAACAGACTGACTGGACCGTCGTCTACGCGCTCGCCGCGGTGGCGGCGGCGCTCGCGCTCGGCTTCGCGGCGCTCGGCGTGCGCGCGGTGCTGCGCCGGCGCGCGCGGGGGCCTGCGGCCGCTGCCGTCCCCCCGGTCGTGCCGGCAGACGTCGAGGCGCTCGCGCGGCTCGACCAGCTCGAGGCGTCCGGGGCGCTCGACGCCGACGACCTCGATCCGGCCTATACGGCGCTGTCCGAAATTCTGCGCGCCTATCTCGGTCGGCGTTTCGGGTTTCCCGCGCTGGACCTCACGACAGCCGAGATCAACGCCGAGCTGGCGGCGCGGCCCGAGGCGGCGGCCGTGCGCGACGAACTGGCCGAGTGGTTGGCCGCGTGCGACCTCGTCAAGTTTGCAGAGTTTCCGGCTACGCCGGACGAGGCGCGGGCGGCGCTGTACCGCGCGCGCCAGTTCGTTCACCGCACGCGCGCGGACGCGGGCGCGAGCGGGCCGGACCGCGCGCGGCCGGGCGCGGGCGCGACCGGGCCGGACCACGCGCGGCCGGACGCGGGCGCGACCGGACCGGCGGAGGACGCGGAGGCGACCGGCGGGGAGCCGGCGCCTCCGGCGCCTCCGGGCGCTCCGGCGGCCGCAGCCGCGGCGGCGCACACCGCGGCACAGCAGCGCGAACCGCCGGCCGGAGGTGGCGATGGGTAGGCGCGGCTCGGGGCTTGCGGGAGCCGCGGTCGCCTACGCGCTGCTCGCCGCCGTCGCCTCCTTGTGCGGGGTGTGGCTGTGGCGCGAGGTGGACGCGTTGCGCGGCAACGAGGCCGTCGCGTTGCACGACCCGTGGGCGCTCGGCTTGTGGGCCGCCGCCGCGGTCGCCGCGTGGTTCGGCTTCCACCGGCGCGCGGCCCGGGCGGCGACGTTCTCGTTTTCGCGCGTGAGCGATGCGGCCGCGGTGCCGGGCGGCTGGGTCGCTCGCCTCGCGTCGCTGCCCGCCGTGTTGCGCGTGTGCGCGCTGGCGCTTTTGGCCATCGCGCTCGCGCGGCCGCAGACGTACCGCAGCGAGGACATCGAAGTCGAGGGCATCGACATCATGATCGTGCTCGACCTGTCGCGGTCGATGGAGGAACGGGATCTGTTGCGCAACCGGCTCGACGCCGGACAGCGGACGATCCGCGAGTTTCTCCGCCGTCGCAAGAACGACCGGATCGGCCTCGTCGTGTTCGCTGAACAGGCGATGTTGCAGTGTCCGCTCACGCTCGATTACAAGTCTCTCGATCAGATCGTAGCCGACCTGGCCATCGGCGACGTGCCGGAGATGGGCACGGCGATCGGCGACGGTCTCGGTCTCGCGCTCGCCTCGCTGCGCCGGTCCGACGCAGCGTCCAAGGTGGTCATCCTGCTGTCGGACGGCGACTCGAACGTCGACAACGAGATGGACCCGATCGCCGCCAAGGAGGCGGCCGAGGAGATGGGCGTGCGCGTGTTCACGATCCTTCTCGGGCGCGAGGACGCGGTCGCGCGCGGCGGTAGCCGCTATGCCGTCAACCCGGAATTGCTCAAACAGATCGCAGCCGACACCGGCGGCATGTACTTCCGCGCCGGCGACAACGCGGCGCTCGAACGGAGCTTCGCCAAGGTTCGCGACACGCTCGAGAAGACGCGCCGGCGCGTGACCGGCAAGGTGTTCGGGGAAATTTTCGCGCCGTTTGCGCTGGCGGCGCTCGTGTTGCTCGTACTCGAGTTGGCACTCGCGATGACGCGCTGGAGGCGATTCCCGTGAGCGAGTTGACGTTTGCCGCAGGCGTTTGGCGGTACGTTGCGGCGGCCGCCGTCGTCGCGCTCGCCGTCGTATACGCGCTCGACTTCACGCGCCGGCGCCGAGCACTCGAGCGCATCGGTCATCTGCCGACGCTGCGCCGGATGATGCCCGCTCTGTCCGAGGAGCGCCGCACGGTCAAGGCCGTGCTCCGAGTGGCTGGCATTGCGCTCGTGTTGCTCGCGCTGGCGCGCCCGCAGCTGCCCGGGGAGAAGAAATGGAAGAAGCGCGGCATCGACGTCGCCGTCGTGATGGACTACTCGAAGTCGATGCTCGCGAAGGACGTGCCGCCGAGTCGGGTAGAGAGAATGGAGCGAGAGGTCGTTGCGTTGCTGGACGACGAGCGGCTACAGAACGACCGCGTTGCCGTCGTCGTGTTTGCGGGCGCCGCCGCGCACTTCCCGCTCACGCACGATCACGAGGCCGCGAAGCTGCTGTTCGAAGGGCTCACGCCGCTCGAGATGCCGCCCGGCTCCGATCTGGGCGAAGCGCTGCGCCGCGCGCGCTGCATCGTGCGCCCGGATCTGCTCGACGATCCGTCGTGCGAGCGCGTGGGCGGGCGAGGGCGCGGGGGCGCGCCGCTGACTGGCGACGCCGACGAGCAGCACGACGACCTGCCGACCGACCAACTCGGGGTCGAACGCGCACGCGCGATCGTCGTGTTTACCGACGGCGAGGACACGGAGGGCCACGCGCGCGAGGAAGTCGCTCGCGCGGCGGAACTCGGTATCGATGTCCTGTTCGTTGGCGTCGGCACGCCGGAAGGCGAGATGATCCCCGAGTACGATCCGGATTCCAGCGGACCGCTGTTCCGGCGCGACGTGATCGGCTGGAAGAAGACGCCGGACGGCAAGTCGTTCGTGTTCACACGCCTCGAGGAAGGCGCACTGCGCGAGTTGGCCGCTGTCGCAGGCGGCGACGACCACTACTTGCGGCTCGATCCGAAACAAATTCACGTCGACGCCATCGCGGACCGGTTGGAGCGGCTCAAGGTGGGAGACCTCGACGAGCGCCTGGTAGCCATTCCACGGGAGGTGTATCAGTGGTTGCTGTTTCCCGGGTTCGTCTTGCTGTGGATCGAAGCGGTGATGACCGACCGGAGGCGGAGGCGGCGCAAATGACGTGGCGCCGATGGCTGGCGGTGTGCGCGGTCGCGCTGTGCGCGCCGGCGCTGGTCGGCTTCGATCTGTTCCACGCGCCGGACCCGGACGTGGTGGATGGAAACCGCGCGTACTCGGCGGGTGACTGGGACGCGGCGATCGCGGCGTACGAGCGTGCGCTCGAGCGGCGGAGCGGCGACGACGGCGTGGAGTTCAA
>RFGE01000313.1 GCA_003696105.1 Deltaproteobacteria bacterium
ACTGAGCCCCGCGCGCGCCGCGGCCGGCGCCCCGCGCGACGACAGCCGCGGTGGGCCGCCCGCGCCGCGGCGACCGCGGCCGCCACGCCGGCGCGACGGGCGCGCGGCGGCGGCGTTCACCGGCCGCGCCCGCCGCCGAGCCGCCCGGATCGCCGCGCGCACGCCGCAGGTCGCGCTTACAACTTCTGACCGCCCGCGCGACGTCCATCGGTGCGGAACCACGCGCGCGTCGCGGACCGGAACGCCGATCCGCCCCGGCGTCCGCCCGCCCGGCGAACCGGCGTCGCTTTGGCTTCGCGGCCGCTCGTTCTATGCTTGCCGAACCTCGCCGGGACTCGTGCGGATTCGCCGGGAGGCGGTCGTACCCATGACACACTACACGCGGTTTTCACTCCTCGTTTGGATGCTCGCGCTCGCCGTCGCGGGAGCCGGCTGCGCCACCGCCGACACCGGCGACGACGACGATATCGGCCCGATCGCGGACGCGGCCCCCGGCGCGCCCGACGCGCGGCCCGGCGCCCCCGACGCGCGACCCGGCGCCCCCGACGCGCGACCCGGCGCGCCCGACGCCCAGCCCGGCGCGCCCGACGCCGCGGCGACGTGCCCGCGCACGCCGTGCGACCTGGTCGCCCAGTGCGGTTGCACGCCGCCGCAAGTGTGCGACCTGAGCCTGACGAACCTCGGCGAGACGACCTGCCGCACCGTCGACACGCCCGGCATGGTCGGCTCGGCGTGCAGCGCGCTGCAGGATTGCGCCGGCGGGTTCGTGTGCGTCGACGGCAACTGCCAACAGTACTGCAACGTCGACGCCGACTGCGGCGACCCGCGCCGCAAGTGCATCATCACGCTGCAATCCGGCGGCACGCCGATTCCGAACGCGACGACGTGCAGCAGCGCCTGCGACCCGACGGACGCCGCCGCCGGCGGGCTGTGCCCGGCGGGGTTCAGCTGCACGCTCTCCTTCGACGATCCCGACATGGATCCGCAAAGCGGCGACGAGATCCCGTTTGCGACCTGCAACCAGGCCGGCAGCGCCACCCAGGGCCAGACGTGCTCCACCACCAGCGATTGCGCGATCAACCACCTGTGCATCAACACCGGCACCGGCAGCGTGTGCGCCCGCGTGTGCACGCTCAGCCCCGCGGGCGGCGAGTGCTCGGGCACGACGAGTTGTGGCGGGCTGGTCCCGCGCATGGTCATCGCCGGCACCGAGTACGGCGCCTGCCTGTAGGCGCGGCCGCGGCTTGACACCGCGGTCGCCGCGCGTCGATAGTGCGCGCATGCGACGGTTCGTCGGCACGATCGCACTGGCGGCCGCCTGCGCCGCACCGGCGTGCAAGGACAACGCCGGCGGCGACTCGCGGCAGCCGTCGCGGCCGATCGCCCGGGACGCGGCCGGGACGACTCCCCCCGTGCCGGCCCCGCCCGACGCGGGGCCGGCGCCGCTGGGCCAGGCCGAGTGGACCGAGTGGGTGCGGGTTCCGGCCGGCACCCGGCTCGTGTCGCCGATCCGCAGGCTCGGGCGCGGCGGCCGGATGCAGGCCGCGTACTGCGTCGACGGCGTGGCCTCCCTTGCGGCGGCCGCCAAGGCGTTCGAGCGCGCGCTGGCGGACGCCGGCTGGACGGCCCTGTCGGTCCAGGTGGCGCCCGACGCAAAGGCCCGCGGGTCGGTGACCGGCACGCGGTCCGGCGCGCGGATCGCGGTCACGTTGCGCCGGGCCGAGTTGGCCGACTGCCAGGCGTCCGCGGGCCACACCTACGCCGCGGTGCTGGTCGAACTGCTCGGCGCACGGTAGCGCGCGATGCGAGCCGGCGCGCGGGCTGCCCGCGCGCGCCGGCCCGGGCGGCGCTACCGGTACGGCACCGTCGGCCGCGGAGCGCGACGGCGCGGGGGCGCCGCCGGCCCGCGCGGCGCTACCGGTACGGCACCGTCGGCCGCGGCGCGGACAGCCCGGGGGTGCCGCCGGCCCGCGCGGCGCTACCGGTACGGCACCGTCAGCCGCGGCGCGCGACAGCGCGGGGGCGCCGCCGGCCCGGGCGGCGCTACCGGTATGGCACCGTCGGCCGCGGAGCGCGACAGCGCGGGGGCGCCGGCCCGCGCGGCGCTACCGGTACGGCACCGTCGGCCGCGGAGCGCGACAGCGCGGGGGCGCCGCCGGCCCGGGCGGCGCTACCGGTACAGCACCGTCAGCCGCGGCGCCAGCACCGCGCCGCCGTCGACGACCGCGACGACCGTCGTGCGGGCCTCGGCCGGATGCGGCAACGCCGCGACGTACGTGCCGTCGCCCCGGTCGACGACCTCGGCGTCGCCGCCGTCGGACCGCACGACGCGCACATCCCGCCCGGCGCCGGCGGCCCCCAGCGGCGCGCCCCACTCGTCCACCGGCTCGTACGCGAGCACCGGCGCGGGATCGCCGAGGTCGGCGACGCGCCGGTCGATCCACAGCCACCGCGGCTCGACGACGGTCACCTCGCCGCCGACCTCGAGCTGGTCGTCGATGCGCTGCACCAGGCCGCTGGGCCAGCGGACCTCCGCGCGCGCCACCGCGGCGTCCCCGTCGAGGCCGATCTCGAGGACGCGGTCGCCCTGGCTGTACGGCTGGCCGCCGCCGTACAGCACCCGCCGGAGGACCTCGCCGCGCGCCGTGACGACCGCGAGTTCGGCGCCCACCGGGTCGGGCGCCGACACGGTCCCGCGCAACCGCACGCGCACGAACGTGCGGCCGCACGCCGGCGTATCGTTGCGCACGAACCGATAGCGCTCGGCGTACGGCGCGATCACCAGGTCGAGGTCGCCGTCGCCGTCGAAGTCGGCCAGCGCGAAGCCGCGGCCGTTGCGCGCGTCGCCCGCGCCGCACGGGTCGTCGCCGGCCGGCCAGCCGACGTCGGCCGACACGTCGGCGAACGGATAGCCCGGCTGCAGCCGGCGGAACACCGCGTCGTGCTGGCACGGCCCCGAGCCGGGCGGCGCCGCGATCACGTCGCCGTTGACCGCGATCACCTCGTCGCGGCCGTCGCGGTCGAGATCGACCGCCTGCACGCCCCACGTCACCATGCGGGTGCCGGCGACGCCGACGGGCGGCGAGCCCGCGAGGCCAAGCGTGCCGCCGTCGGTGCGATAGCCGCCGAACGCCGGGTCCCACAGCTGGACGCGGTTGACCCCGAAGTCGGCGACGTACAGGTCGTCGAATCCGTCGCCGTCGAGGTCGGCCAGCGCGAGCCCCATCGACGAAGACCGGTGATCGACGCGCCAGTCCGCGGCCCGATCCGCGTAGGTCGGCACGCCGTCGTCGGAGATGGCGAGCGGGTCGAACACCGCGTCGCCGTCCAGCACCGCGGTCCCGCCGCGGCCGTCGACCGCGAACGTGTCGTCGGCGACGTAGATCTCGAGGCCGGCGTCGCCGTCGAGGTCGGCGATCAGCGCCGCGTGCGATGCGCCGAGGCCGGCGGCGCCGGCGGCGCCGGCGACCTCGACGAAGGTGCGGTCAGGCCGCTGCAGATACAACCGGTTGGCGAGCGCCGGATCCCGAGCGATGGCGTCTCCGGCCACAAACGACAGCACGTACAGGTCGAGCAGCCCGTCGGCGTTGACGTCGGCCCACACCGCGCCCGTCGACGCGTCGCCGGCGGGCCCCGCGACGCCGGCGGCGGCGGTGACGTCGACGAAGCCGCCCGCGCCGTCGTTTTCGAGCAGCACGTCCGGTCCCCGGTTGGCGACGAACACGTCCAGGTCGCCATCGCCGTCGACGTCCGCGACCGCCGCGCCGATCGACCGCACGCCGGCGAACCGCGCGGCGACGGCCGAGTCGACGCGCAGCGCGGGCACGCCGTCGACGGCGCCGTCGTTCCACACCACCGTGGTCGGTCCGGTCGGGGCGGGCGACGACGGGTCGTCGTTGCGCGCGACGACGAAGTCGACGTCGCCGTCGCCGTCGAGGTCGCCGGCCGCGACTCCCGCGCCGAACGCGAACGGGTCCGGCAGGCTTCGGCCGGCCGGCAGGTCGACCGCGAGGTCGCCGGTGATGTCGGCGAGGCGGATGCCGTGCGGGTTGCGCTCGGCGGCCGCGGGCGGCGGCGCGTACGGCTCGCACGCCAGCGCGCCGGCCGGGGCGCCGCCGGTCGCCCCGCGGGCGCCGGCGGGCGCGCCGGC
>RFGE01000314.1 GCA_003696105.1 Deltaproteobacteria bacterium
GCAGGCGTTCTCCCGCGAGCAGTCCGCTGGCTGATCGTCGCCCCCGATGGCTCCGACGAGCTCCGGCGCGCCGTCGCAGACGAAGCCACCTGCCCGCCGGAATTCGGCGATATGACCGTCTCCGATGCGGACGAAAACCATCTGCCCGACGTACTCGTCTTTCGCGCGAGCTGCCTGCCGCGTTTGCGGCTCGGGTCGAACGAACTGATCATCCGTTCGACCGACGCGTCCCGGTGATGCACCCGGCGTAGCCGTCGACACCGACCGCTACGACATCCCGCGCTCGACCAGTCGACATGCCTGCTGGCACCGACCTGCTAGCAATGACACAGGTCGAGCTGGCCACGCGCCGTCGCGACCGGTGCCGTATCGGCGTCGATCGTAGATCCACTCGTCCGCCGCCTGTCGCACACAACGGGAGCGAACCGCCCCCGATCGGGGCGCCCGCCGGCGAAGTCGGCGCGCACCGCGCCCGGGCGCCAGCCTCACTCGCGCTCGTCGCCGCCGTGTGTCTTCCCGGTGAGCGGCGAAAAGAAGTTGTCCTTTTTGGTGTACTCATCGACGGCGAACGCGAACTTGTAGCTCGGTGCGGCTCTCTGGTTGCAATCCGTGCGCTCGCAAAACCGGCAGGTGATGCCAGTCGGCACCGCGGCGCGATCGACCGCGGCGGCCGGTAACGCGTCCGAATACACGAAGTGGTGCGCGGCGTCCGCCCGCGCGCCGAGGCCGATGCTATACGTCGTTCCGAGCACGAGCGATCCGCGGCGAGGCTCGCTGATCACCTTGGCAAAACAAAAGTAGGTCTGGCCGTCGGGCATCCGCGAGTACTGGCGCGCGATCACGGCGGGGGTGAGGAATGCGTGGTTGACGGCCCACTTCGGGCACGTGCCGTGCGCCTGCGGGAATCGCAGGCCGGTGGCCGAGTACCGCTTGGAGATGTTGCCCGCGACGTCGACCCGCAGAAAGTGCAGCGGCACGCCGGCCCGGCGCGGGTCGGCGAGGTTGCACATTCGGTGGGCCACCGCCTCATAGCTGGCTGCGAACGTCCCCGCCAGCCGTGCGACGTCGTACCGCGTGCGCTGCACGGCGTCGAAGAACGGCCCGTACGGCAGCAGCAGCGCGCCCGCAAAGTAATTGGCGAGGTGGATCTTGATGAGGCGGGCCGTTTCCGCGTGTCGCGTCGGCGCCGCGCCGACGAGACGCCGGTCCAAGCCGGTGTCGTCGAGCCACAGCAGCCCGATGACGTGCGCGAGCTGAAACTTGAGCGCATGTTCGTTCAGGTCCGGCGACACGACCAGGCGACGCGTTCGCCGGTCGAACCGGCGCACGACGGACGAGCCGGGCTGCGGCGTATCGATCACGACGTCCACGTCGAACCGCGCGCGCAGCACCGCCGCCAGCGCGTCCGCGATGAACCGCCGCGGGAGGTTGGCGTCGCGGCGCACCGCGTCGGCGGCCTCTTCGATCTCCGGAAAGTAGTTGCGATGGCGCTCGAGAAAGTCCGTCACCTCGTCGCCGGGCGCGTAGTCGAGCCGCGGCGGCATCCCCGCCTCGAGCTTGGTCATCGCGGTGTCGAGCTGGGCGCGCGTGTTCTTGTAGAGGTTGAACAACGCCGCGATCGTCGTCGCCGCCTTCGGTTCGGCGCGCAGCCGTTCGAGGTCCGCCTCGTCGAGATCGAGGGTCTGCGCCAGCGGGTCGTCCAACAGGGACGCGAGCACATCGTCCGGCCGGTCGGCGCCGACGTCGGCCATGAACGAGTCGAGCCCGACCCCGAACAGGTCGAGCGCGCGCAGCAGCAGTGGAAACTGCATCGTGCGGCGCCCCTTTTCGAGCAGGCTCAGGTACGCGGGCGAAATGCCGAGCCGCCGGGCGACGTCGGCCTGCGCGAGGCCGCGTTCGAGCCGGAGCTGGCGAAGCCGTTCACCGATCCGTGCGCTTTCCATTTTACTAAATCGTTAACCAGTAAACCATGAGTGACAAGTGCTTGTAAACGCATATTTCACTGTATTTGCAACATGTTCTGTCTTGACAGGACGCGTCATCGGACCGCATACTGGATTCGGTTGTAAACGCCATGAGGGATTCGGTCGAGTTGGGCTGCGAACGACGCGAGGGCCGACCGCGGCAGGTCGCCGGGTCGCGCGAGGCCATTGAGCTGGCCCTCGAACGGCTCGCTGTCGCCGCAAAGGGCTCGGACGACCTGGCTCCCTACGTCCGCGCGGCGCGAGCGGCGGGCGCGCCGGCCGACGCGGTGGCCGCGACGCTGCGTCGCGTGCGCGGCCGCTCGGTCGATCGAGCCCTGCTCGATCTCGCCCGCGCTCCAGCCTACCCGCGCCCGACTGCACAGCCCCACATGAGGGAGGAGCCATGAACGACACCGCGTTGCAGATTGAATCCGTTGGCATCGTCGGCGGCGGCCTGATGGGTACGGGCATCGCCGAGGTCACCGCGCTCGCCGGCCTGCCCACCGTGCTCGTCAAGGCGACGCCCGGCGATCCGCACGCCGCACGCGCGCGGATCGAGGCGTCGATGCAGCGGCGCATCGGCCGCGGCAAACTGGCCGAGGAGGACGCTGCGGCCGCCCTCGCGCGCATCACCACGACCGCGGATCGCGACGCGCTCGCCGGCGTGGACCTGGTCATCGAATCCGTGGTCGAGGACCTCGGCACGAAGCGCGCGCTGTTCGCCGACCTCGACGCTCGCTGCGCCGACGACACCGTGTTCGCGTCCAACACATCCACCCTGCGGATCGCGGACATCGCGGCCGGCGCCGACCGCGAGGACCGCACGATCGGCCTGCACTTCTTTTCGCCGGTGCCGGCCATGTCGCTCGTTGAACTGGCACACCTTCCGCAGACGGCGCCGGACGTGGTCGCCGGCGCGCAACGGTTCGTCTCCGCGCTCGGCAAGACGGCCGTGCCCGTGCTCGATTCGACCGGGTTCGTCGTCAATCGACTGCTCGTTCCGTATCTGATCGGAGCGATCGCCGCGTTCGAACAGGGACTGGCCGCGCCCGACCAGATCGACATCGCGATGAAGCTCGGGTGCGGTCACCCGCTCGGACCGCTCGCGCTGTCGGACCTCATCGGCCTCGACATCGTCTACGCGATGGCGAAGCTGCTGTACAAGGACTTCGGCGACAGTCGCTATCGGCCGCCGGCGCTGTTGCGACGGCTCGTCCAACTCGGCCACCTCGGCAAGAAGACCGGCGCCGGGTTCTACGACTATTCGACCCGACCGCCAAAGGCCAACCCCGCTGTCGAGGACATCCTTGCCTGAGGGACTCGACGGACTCGTCGTCGGCATCGACCATGTCGGCATCTGCGTCGCGGACATCGACGCGGCGGGCGCGGCGTGGTCGTCGCTGCTCGGCTCGCCAGTCGTCGACCGCGAGGACGTGGCCGCTCAGAAGACGACCGCTGCGTTCGTGCGCCTTGCCGAACCTGCGGCGGTCGAGTTGGTCTGCCCCATGCCGGGCAACGCGGGCCTCGAGAAGTTCCTCGCAAAACGTGGCGACGCGATGCACCACGTCGCGTTCGCGGTCACGGACATCCGCGAGGCACTGCGCCGGCTGCGCGACTCCGGCGTCCCGCTGATCGACGAGAGTCCACGCCCCGGCGCCGGCGGCCACCTGGTCGCATTCCTGCACCCGAAAGCGATGGGGGGCACCCTCGTCGAACTCGTGGAGAGACACGGATGAAAATGCACGAACTCGGTACCCTCCCGCCGTTGGGCGAACTGCCCGACCGAATGAAGGCGTGGGTGATTCGCCCGGAGCGCGAAGGCGAGCCGCTGCAATCGATGCAGATGGAGGACATCCACCTGCCCGAGATCGGCCCCAACGAAGTCCTGGTCCTCGTCATGGCGGCTGGCGTGAACTTCAACGGCGTGTGGGCCGCGCGCGGCAAGCCGGTGTCCACCATCAAGATGCACCCGGAAGAAGACTTCCACATCGCCGGGTCCGACGCGTCCGGCATCGTGTGGAAGACCGGCTCGGCCGTGCGCCGCTGGAAGGTCGGCGACGAGGTCGTCCTGCACTGCAATCAGTCGTGTCGCGAATGTCCCGAGTGCAACGGCGGCGACCCGCTCGCGTGCAAATTCCAAAAGATCTGGGGCTACGAGACCAACTGGGGGTCGTTCGCGCAGTACTGCAAGGTGCAGTCGCAGCAGCTGTTGCCCAAGCCGAAACACCTCACCTGGGAGGAAGCCGCCAGCTATGGGCTCACGCTGTTTACCGCGTACCGGATGCTCATGGCGCGCGCGCAGGTCAAGCCAGGCGACCACGTGTTGATCTGGGGGGCGAGCGGTGGACTCGGCGTGTTCGCCGTACAGCTGTGCAAGCTCGCGGGCGCTCACCCGATCGCGGTGGTGTCCTCCGACGAAAAGGCGCAGCTGGTGCGCGAACTCGGCGCCGAAATGATCATCAACCGGCGCGAGTTCGACTTCTCGAAAGGGCCGTCGGAGTCCAAGCGGTTCGGCAAGAAAATTCGCGAACTCACGGGCGGCGAGGATCCCGACATCGTGTTCGAGCACGTCGGTGCCTACACCTTCCCGACCTCGGTGTTCGTGTGCAAACGGTTCGGCAAGATCGTCATCTGCGGAGCCACCTCGGGCTACAACCTGACGTTCGACGTGCGCTATCTGTGGATGCGGCAAAAGCAGATCATCGGCTCGCACTTCGCGAACACCCATCAGGCAGAGATCGCCAATCGCCTCGTCGCGTCCGGCAAGATCAAGCCCGTGCTCGACCAGGTGTTCGAATTCGAGGACACGGCGCGCGCGCACGACCTGATGGCTCGCAACCAGCAC
This sequence comes from Deltaproteobacteria bacterium, assembly GCA_003696105.1. Lineage (NCBI taxonomy): Bacteria > Pseudomonadati > Myxococcota > Myxococcia > Deltaproteobacteria bacterium. The sequence continues at coordinate 4,810 of RFGE01000314.1, forward strand.
AAGGGCAAGATGGCGATCAGGGTGCAGGCGCCGCGCGGCGGGGGCTGATCGCGTGAGCGAGGTCGATGCCGGCAGGTCGCGCCGGCGCGCGCCGGCGCGCACGAGCGGAGCCTGAGCGCGTGACCGGCGTCGTTCCGAGCGTCGCTGCTGCCCGGCCCGGACCGCGGCGAATCGCCGCCGCCGAACTGCCGCCGCGGGTTGCACTGCTGGCGCCCAACGGCCCCGCGTGGATCGCCGCGCGCGATGCGGTGACCGTTGCCGGCGAGATGCTGGTGCCCCTCAACCCGAGGCTGGCACCTCCCGAGATCGCCGAGTTGTTGGCGCGCGCCCGCCCGCACCGCGTGCTCGCCGACCCGGCGTTGGCCGACCGGCTGCCCACGGGCGTAGCTTGGGAGCCGGTGGACCGCGTGCGGCCGGCGCGCGAGCCGCTCCGGCACGAGATCGGCGCGACGCTGCTGTTTACGTCGGGCACTACGGGCCGGCCGAAGGCATGCGTGCGCGGCGCCGCGTGCGAGCGCGCGCGAGCCGAGGAATTGATCGCGACCTACGCGATCGGCCCGCGCGACGTGCACCTGGTCGCATGTCCACTGTCCCATTCGGCCCCCGGCATCTTCTTGCGGGCGGCGCGCGCCGCCGGAGCCGAGACGGTCGTGCTGCCGCGGTTTTCGGCCGAGTCGTTCCTCGCCGCCGTCGAGCGACATCGGGCGACCCTGTTTTTCCTGGTGCCGACGCAGATCGAGCGGCTGCTCGCGCTTCCGGCTTCCGTGCGCGATCGTTACGACCTGACCTCGGTGCGTTGCGCCATCGTCGCGGGAGCCCCGTTTCCGCCCGCGCGCAAACGCGCGGCAATCGACTGGCTGGGTCACGGACGACTGTGGGAGTTTTACGGGTCGACCGAGACGGGCACGGTCGCCGTGTGTCGACCGGAGGAGCACCTCGAGCGGCCCGGATCCGTCGGCCGACCGCCGCCCGACGTGCAGATCCGGACGATCGACGGCGAACTGTACGTGCGGTCGCCGGCGGTCATGGACGGCTACCTCGAAGACGAGCCCGCCGTCGTGGACGGCTACGTCACGGTCGGCGATCTCGGTCGCATCGACGGCGACGGCTACGTCCACTTGGTGGACCGCAAGCACGACACGATCATCACGGGCGGTGTCAACGTCTACCCGGCGGAGGTCGAGCGCGCGCTCGCGGAGCTGCCGGGCGTGCGCGGCGCCGTCGTGTGCGGCATCGACGATCCCGACTGGGGCCAGATTGTCGCGGCGGTCGTGTGCGCCAATGGCAGCGAGGACGAACTGCGCGCTCAGCTGCGAGCGCGCATCGCGCCGTACAAGATCCCGAAGCGCATCGCGTTCGTCGACGCCGAGGCGCTCCCGGTCGGCTCGAGCGGCAAGCCGCTTCGGCGGCGCGCCCGCGACTGGTTTGCCCGCGGCGCCCGCCGGTGACGCGGCCCGGTGCGCGCCGGCATGCCGCCCGCCTGCGCGCGGTGCGGCGCCGCGCGGCGCCAGTTACGTCGTCCCCGCGTGGTACACCTGAGCCGTCGCATGTTCGTGGACGTCGATCATCCTCGCTTTCGCCGCGCGCAGCGCGAGATCTTCACGGCCACGGTCACGCCCGACTGTCTGGGCCACACCTGTTGCCTCGTCGGCGCGACCGACCGTCCACCGCGCCACCCGGACCGGCTGCCGGTCAAACTCGATGCCTGCTGCCAGTATGGTGCCGACATCGACCTGAGCGAGCGCGACGGCGTGCTCGCCCACGCCGACGAGATTCGCGCCCTGCTTCGGACCGACGCGCGCGACGCGCCGTGGTTCACCGACGAGGTCGTCGAAGACCCCGACTTTCCATCCGGTCGCCATGTCCGCACGGCGACATTCGGCGGCGGCTGCGTCTTCCTGCAGCATGATCTGCGCGGCTGCGCCATTCACCGTGCGGCCGTCGAGGGCGGCTGGGAACTCCGCGGCATCAAACCCCACGTCTGTCGCCTGTTTCCGCTCACGTACGAATCCGACGCGCTCGTGCTGTCGGACGATTATGCCGACTACTCGTGCGCCTACCTCGACGGCCAGCCGAGCGTGTACCGCACGGCGCGCGACGTGCTCGCCGAGTTGTTCGGCGGCGCGCTCGTCCGCGCGCTGGACGACGCCGAAGCGCGCGTCATGGCACAGGCCGGCGTCGTCTCGCTTCGGCGACTCGCATCGCGTACCCCTTGAACGGCGGCGTCGGGTCGTCCGCACTGCGCACGCGCACCATCGACCCGGGCCGGTCGACGTCCGCATGCGCCATACTCCAGCCGGGCGGCACCTCGGGCTCGGTCCAAAAGTACAGAAACCGCGCATCCGCCGGCGACAGGTTGATGCAGCCGTGGCTGCGCGGCGAGCCGAACCCGTCGTGCCAATACGCCGTGTGCAGCGCCAGATCCTTCGCGTAAAACTGCGTCCACGGCACCGTCGCCACCGCATACGGCGCCTCGTCGCCCATTTGCCCCGTCATGTCGGTTTCCGCCAACTTGAGCCACACGCGGAACACCCCCGTCTCACTGGGGGTCTTGCGCGTGCCCGACGACACGAGCGTCACGAACACCGGCGTATCCCCCTCGTACGCCACCAGGGTCTGCTCGTCGAGGTCCACATCGACCCACCGCTCGCCCGGTTCCGTCGCCGGCGGCGGCGATGTGGCGGTCGCCAGTCGGACGTCCGCCCGCGCGATCCATCGGTCGGGCCCGATCCGCACGCGGTCGCCGGCGCGGTCGACCGCGCGAACCGCCGCGCGCGGCGCGAGGCGGCCGACGACGCGACCGCCGGCTGGCCGATCGAACACCGGTGCAGCTCGTCCATCGCCCCGCCACACGAACGCCACCGGCAACGCCCAGCCGGTGTCATCGCCGAGCCGCACGCCGCGAAACGAACTCGGCGCGAGCGGTCGCACGTCGGCCTCGGCGACATACTCGTGCGCGCCGATCTTCCACAGCGCGAGCCCACCGGTCTCGATCCGGCGATCGCGCCGCACCTTCACCGAGCCGTCGAGGCGGCGCCGCACCCGACCGGCCGCCGCATCCGCCGGCGACGCGTAGGTCGGCGCCCCGGGCGTGACGACGCGCGCGTACACGCCCGGCACGATCTGGCCGCGCGGCAGTCGCGGCAGCTCCACCGTGTAGGGGGGCTGATCGGACGGTTCGACGTTGCGGCCGCACACCCACCCGCGCGGCTCGATCGCGACCCAGCCCGCCTCGCAGCCGGGCCCCGCTGCGCGACCGCGCGGCGGGACGCGCACGCCGGCCGCGATCGTGCCGACGCGCGCCGCGCGGTTGGACGGAGCCGCGAATACGCTCGCCGACCGCACGAACCGGACCGTGCGCGGCTCGGGCGTGCCGGCGCGCGTGTCGTCGCCGCCGCCCCGGCCGGTGACGGCGGCCGACGGCTCCACGGTCGGCTCGGCGGTCGGCTCCGAGCACGCTGCCAACGCCATCATGGCCGCGACGACGGGACACCGGGTTGCGGCGCCGACGCGCACCCGCACCCTCGCCCGGGGGACCGGCGCGACGTCGTGTAACCGATACTCGGCGACCATCGGTGACTCCGAGCTTGCGCCGGTCGTCCACGCCGTTCAACTGCTTCTTCGGGCCGATGGCCGCGATGCCATGGGCGTCGCCCATGACTCACGCCTTTTCACGACCATCGCCCCCGCAGGGTCTGCCTCCGGCGCCGACCGAGTCGCGGTTCCCATGATTTTGGGTGCTCGACGGTCACGGCGCGTGCGCCGGCGGTCCCTACGGTCCGCTCCCCGCGAGCGGCGACGCGATCCGTGTCGCCGGCGCTGCTCGTGACCGGTTGCACCGCGCGCCGGCGGCGCCCTGCGCTCGCGCTGCCCGCGCGGTCATGCGCGGTTTGCACCGCCCGCGGTCGCGCGCCGCGCGCGGAGCCGCGCCGACGCCCACAACGCGCACACGGCGTCTTCGATTCGCTCGGCCAGGCGGGTCCCATCGGCCACGTCGACGATGGCGCGCACCCCGCACCCCTCGACGACGACCTCGTAGCGGGTCGTGCCGCCGGTGGCGCGCGCGAAGCAACGCGCGCGGATCGACTGGCCATCCGGGGCGACGTGCTCGGTCGCGAGTTCGGGCAGTTCGACGCGGCCGCCGTCGTCTGTCGCGTTCGTCCTCATCGTCGCGGAAGCCTCCGCATCGCCAACACAGTCGGTCGCGCGCGACGCGGCTGAAGCGGGGGCCGCGCCGGTGCCGAAACGCGCGAAATCGCGGGGGCCATGATACGCTCGACCCCACATGAAGCTGGGCGAGATGCTCGTCCGAGACGGCCACGTCACGCCAGACCAGATTCAGATGGCGATCGAGCGCCAGCGGCGAGACGGCGGCAAACTCGGCACCCTGCTCGTGGAGATGGGCTTCGTCGATCTCGAGACCCTCACGATGTACCTGGGCCTCGAGTTGAGTATGCCGGTCGCGACCGGGGCGGTGCTCGACCGAGCCAAGCGGACCGCCGTGCGGTTGTTGACCCCGGAACAGGCCGCACGCCTTCGCTGCGTCCCACTGCTGATTTCGGAACGACAGCTGATCGTCGCCGTCGAGGACCCGTACGACGTGGCGACGCTCGACGAGATCAGCCGCACCACGGGGTACCGCGTCATCCCGCGCGTCGCGCCCGAAATCCGCATCTACTACTACATCGAGCGCTATTACGGCGTTCCGCGGCCGGCGCGGTTTCGCGTGCTCGGGGACACGCCCCGCGGCGCGCGGACGCCGCCGCCCGTGGAGGGCGGCCGGAGCGCCGTGCTGCCGGGGCCGTCGCTGCCGGGTCTGCCGCCGCCGACCGACGCGCCGGTGCGCGCGCCGACGCCGCCTCCGGTGTTGCGCACCGCGCCGCCGGTCGCGGACGCCAGTGCGGACATCGTCGACCTCACCGACGAGATCGACGCGATCGAATACGAGGCCGACGCGCTGGTCGTCGAGTTGGAGGCCGACGATGCGGAAACCGCAGGGGCGGCTCCGCCCACCGAGGCGCTGCAGGCGATCGAGGTCGCGCGCGACTCGGACGACGACATCGAGCCGTTGGAGGCAGACGCCGCGCTCACCGCGGTGCGCGAGGCGATGCAGCGCGGTGAGATCGCCGACGCGGTCCTCGGATACGCGCGCACGTTGTTCGACGCGGCCGCGCTGTTCATCGTCCGAGACAACCTCGCGTTCGGCTGGAAGGGGTTCGGCCCCAACGTGAACCGGGACCGCATCGAGGCGCTGCTCATCCCACTGGCGTCGCCGTCGGTATTGCAGGCGGCGCTGGACACCGACGACCGGTTCTACATGGGACCGGTCGCGCCGTCTTCGTTGCATCGACATCTATTCAAAGTGCTGCGGTGCCCACCTCCGTCGCACGCTGCGGTCGCGGGGATCGCGATCGGATCGCGCATCGTCAACATCCTGTATGGACATCGCGC